>JAQIBO010000067.1 GCA_027859055.1 Spirochaeta sp. | reverse complement strand
CTTTCCGATATCTCTCATTTGCCACCACCGCGATGCCACGAGCTGGTTAACCGAAAAGGCGTGTTTTCCGTGGACCTTGTTCATCCGTACCGACTGCTGTTTTGCCCCGCTGACGAGCCGGTACCGGTGCGGGAAGATGGCGGGATCATGCTGGATGCGGTCTCCGAGGTGGAAGTGGTCGCCATCGAAGACACCCACGATAAAAAGAATCAGAGGAGAAGCTGACAATGGCCGGCGTTCCAACACCAAAGAAACGATATACCTATGAACCTGACTACGCTGTACCACCCGGACGTACGCTGAGTGAAGTTATCGCGGATCAGAACATCAGCCAGAAAGAACTCGCCACACGAACGGGCCTGACCGAGCAGACGATCATACGAATTCTCAAAGGCGAGCAGCCCATAACGTTTCAGACGGCGAACAAACTTGAGCTGGTTACCGGGGTTCCCGCCCGCATGTGGAACAATCTGGAGATGCAGTATCGGGAGCAGCTCAGTAAGCTCGAAGAGAAACGGGAACTGGAAGGACAGATCGAGTGGGTAAAAACGATACCCACCAGAGACCTGATCGCCCGCGGCGTCATTCCGGAATGTGACGACAAGGGACAATTGGTCCGGGAGACGCTCGAGTTCTACGGTGTTTCCAGCGCGACGGCATGGTCAAACATCTGGGAGAATCCCAAGGTCGCAGCACGACGCTCGGACTGCTTTGAGACGCGGCCAGGGGCAGCATCGGCATGGATCAGATTGGGAGAACTCCAGGCACGTGAGATAACCTGCAAGACGTATAGCAAGGAACGCTTCTTTGGTGTGCTGAAACAGATTCGCGACCTGACAACCGAGGCGCCGGAAGCGTTCATATCTCGGATGCGAATGCTCTGCGCCGAAGCGGGCGTGGCCGTGGCGATTATCAAGAGGTTCGACAAAGTCCCCTGGAACGGAGCCACCAAATGGATCTCCCCGAATAAAGCTCTCATCCTGTTGAGTGCCCGCGGCAAAGCAGAAGATCTTTTCTGGTTCTCGTTCTTTCACGAGGCCTATCACGTGCTCTACGGCAAGAAATCCCAACTCTACATTGCAGAGGAAAACAGTACCGATCCTGAGGAACAGCGAGCGGACGCGTTTGCCGCGGATTTCCTGATCCCAAAACGGTATGACCGGCAAATCCGGAATTTGACGTCCGATTCGGAAGTAATCGAACTGGCAAACATACTCGGCGTAAGTCCGGGAATCGTCGCCGGGCGCTACCGCCACCTGACCCGGAAATGGCACCGTATCAAGGAACTGACCCGGATGTTTGATTGGGAAGAGGCGGAATAGTCTATGAAAGCAGAAACCGTTCAGAGACTTCAAAGTGAATTTGACGCCCTGAGCCAGACCGTCCCCGGCGAGGGCATTGAGTTCTGGTTTACCCGCGATCTGATGGAACCCCTCGGTTATGCCCGCTGGGAAAACTTCCTGACGGCGATCAAGCGCGCCATAGAGTCTTGTGAAATAACAGGTTACAAGGTGGATGATCATTTTCGTGGCGTCACGAAAATGATCGAGATCGGCAAGGGTGGTCAGAGACCGGTGGAAGACTTCAAGCTCGGCCAGCGCAGTTACAAGCCGGAAAAACTTGCTCCAGAAGAGGATACCAAGAAATTGGAACGGCGAGTGAGGGTCGATGAGAATCGGTTGGAAAAACAGTCGAGTAAGTTGCCTCATAAGGATATGGAATGAGCGCGCACGCTCCGTTCGATCCGGGTACAGTTGAAGCCGTTGCCAAAGTGCTTGGAGAAGCGGGAACTGGAACAGACATCAGTCGCTACTTCGAAGCGAACAATATGATTGATGACTCTGGCGAATCCACCAAGTGGCGGCGGATTAACTCCGTCTTTTTGATAAGCCAGGCAACGACACGAAGCGCCAACCAGATCCTTGCCTTTATCAGATCCTACCTTGTCCCAGCGCGCTTTGTCGGAAAACGAGACGAGTTCGAACACCATCGCGGTGAGCTGAACGCTGTGTTGATTCTGCATGGCCTCGAATACGGCAAGGACGCCCAATTTAGACATACAACTCAGGCCAGGACCCTGGATGAAGCAGAGGCGCGAGCTCAGGGTGTTCGCAACAAGTTGGCCCCCCGCAACACACATCCTGAGGTTTACAAATACTGTCAGCCAGAACTGATGCAGGAAAACTACTTCCACGCAGTTTTTGAAGCCTGCAAAGGGCTATTCCAGAGAATCCGAGATCTCTCCGGCATTGAAGCCGATGGCACCAACCTGATAGACAGGGTTTTCTCGGTTGAAAAGCCATTTCTCGCCTTCAATACGCTCCAGACTGAGACGGAGAAGTCAGAACATAAGGGATTTGCGCAACTTCTGAAGGGATGTTCAGCAGCAATCCGTAACCCGCTGGCCCACGGCCCCAAAATACTTTGGCAGGGAGAGAACGACGCCGCGGATTATCTCACCTTGATTTCCATGCTGCACAGAAAGCTGGATCAATGCGTCAAAGTTCCTCAAAGCGAAAGATTTAGAGGTGCAAAATGAACAAGACTTTAGCAACACCTTCTCTTCAAACGATGGACCTGAGTAGTTATGCAAAAAATATTCATTCCACCGAAGACCTTCCGCTATTTGATGATGCTGTCGAAGCAGGGAAGGCAGGGGCACTTCGTGCCGCCTACGTGATGATCTGGCTGGCTTGTGCTGAATCTTTAAAGCGTCGATTCCGAGAGGCACAGAAGCGCGATAGTGCTGCTGGCAAAATTGTTGGTGATATTGAAGCCAAGGAACGAGAACACAAAGCTGTGGATAAGTTCGTTCTAACAAGAGCTCAAGAGTACGGCTTCGTATCTGATTCGGGCCACACCATCCTGAACCACATATATGAAATGCGATGCGTATATGGACACCCTTACGAAGAAGCACCATCTCAAGAGCAGGTATCGCACGCCGCGTCCGTGGTTGTTGAACATGTCCTATCAAAGCCGGTCAAGCTGAAGCATGGCTTTGGCAAGCAACTGCTCAGAAGCCTTCTTGAAGAGCGCAATTTTCTCGATGATCAGCAATCGGCAGTTGAGGCATTCGCAAAAGATATTCTACCAAGGCTCGACGAGAGTATTTATGGATGGGTACTCGATGCCTATTGGATTGAACTTGAAGGATTCGCTGGGGATCCCTCAATGGCGATTTTTTCTCGCCGAGGAAAGTGGTTCTCCCGTACGATGTTGCTGGAAATTGGCGCAGATGTCTTCTCCAATGACGACTGGCATGACAAAACTTTAAAATTTCCAAAAGTACTGATGGGCGTATGCGGTATTGAAAGTGTGTTCAAAGGAATTGGAAAACGAGCACAGGATTCCCTAGTTGGATCAATCCTCGCCGAGTCCGGTACTCGGGCAAGTGTTCTGAGTCGCCTTGAACAGCTCAATAAAAGCGGCGTATTGACAAAAAGACAGCAGGAACGCTTCGTTAAGCATGTTTCTGAGATGGGTATTAGCACGATTCGTTCAGCAGGATTGAGAACCTTGACGTGCTATGGGAAACTGATCGATGCCATGAAGTCCTACAACTGGTATGTACAGAACCCGGCAATCGATCTCATCGTATCGAATGGACCAGACCAAGCGGCTGAACTGAATGAGGAACAGCAGATTAATCTAGGGCGAAATGTGCTTCAGGCTGGCGAAGGTCATGCTGGATCAGCCAACGTCTTTCTCGAAAGACTATCGCAGGATGGCAGATTATGGCCGTTCGACTTTGTTCGTGGTATCACGCTAGAGTCGTTTACGAACGAGGATAATCGAATCCGTTTTAAGAAACACCAACTAGGTCGAGTCCTTTCTGCCGTTGAGAAATTGGCTCCGAAACAGCGGAAACAGTTGATTACTGATGTCGCTTTATCTGTCGATTCAGGTACACCCAAAGCTCGGGCAGATCAGGATGCTTTTGGAGACGCCATCGATATATTGGAAGACTATACCTGGACTGAACCGCTGGTCAAAAGCCTCAAAGCAAAGGCTGCGTCTCTTAAGGTCAAAGAAGAGGCTCCATGACCTCTCAAATCCTGAAGCCCGACTGGAAGATGGTGAAGTTCGGCCATATCGTCCAAAATGTTTCCGTCCGTATTGATCCTGCCGAAGCCGAGACTGACGTTTATGTCGGCCTGGAGCATTTGGATCCCAGTACGATCCACTTACGAAAGTGGGGTCATCCGTCGGATGTCACCGGACAGAAGCTCGCTTTCAAGAAGGGGGATGTGGTATTCGGCCGGCGCCGCGCGTATCAGCGCAAGCTCGCCGTAGCTGAGTTTGATGGCATTTGCTCGGCCCACGCCATGGTCGTCCGTGCAAAACCCAAAATGATTCTACCAGAGTTCTTACCGTTCTTCCTACAATCCGACATGTTTATGAACCGGGCTATTGTAAGCGCCCGCAGAAAAACGTAAGGATCTGAGAGAAATAACCGAATTATCGTAGAGAAGACTGGAAGGAAAGGATAAGGGAAACCGGGCTTAGTTAGGTTGCCGCCTGACCCGGTC
>JAQIBO010000279.1 GCA_027859055.1 Spirochaeta sp. | reverse complement strand
GGCATGAGCATTCGCTCAACGTCCGCAAGCATCGCGAATCGTAGAGCGGCGCGTGGCACTCATTCTCCGACATCCACGGTTACCCAATTACTTTCGAGGCCGCGCATCTCGTCCAGTGGTATCTGAAGTATCTCAGCCGCCCTGGACGCGGAGATGAGTTCCTGTTTGTACGCTTGCTTCACCAGGCGCGATAGCCCGCTCTCAACAAAGTCGTGACGGGAGAGCCCTTCGATCTCATGGCGGGCAATCGGGTCCTGTAGCGCGTCGGGCTCCACATGACCTCTCAGATTCTTCCCGTAGCGCTGGCCGTACGCAACCGCAAACCGTTGATAGAGGGAATTGTCAATTCCGTATTCACTGACAAGACGGAAGAGAACAGTCTTGTAGCTAACACGGAACTTCCGTTTGATATGGAGAACCAAGTCCACTAACGCCAGACCAGCGCTCTCCTCGAGCTCCTGGTCGAATGCTTCCTTGGGCAGTAGAAAGTGAGATCCAAACTGATTCGCCTCGGCTTCTTCATCGTCACTACCGTCTCCAGTCATACCGACGTAAGAATGCTCGTGCATGACCAAATGCCCGAGCTCGTGAGCGACGGTGAAGATCTGACGTTCAATGCTAATGTCGGGTGAGGTGTTTACCGCTATCGCTGGGCCATTGTCAGCCCGAGCCGCAGAGAAGCCGAATACCTTCGAGAGTCCAAAGTCCTCGGCAAATACCTTTGCACCGGCCGACTCGAGAAGACCGATGATGTCGTCGATCGGTTCGTCCGGTTCGACGTGAATCGCCGCTCTTGCCTGTGCTGCCGCACTGACCGGATCATCACTGTCCACGCCCTCGAATCGCCATCTACTCCCCACCTCCAACAGATTCTCAAGGAAGCTATAGTCATCCAGCCAGCGTCTGAAGTCATGGAGGAGCACGTCTCGCTGGGCCTGCTCGCGCTTCGGCATCGACTTGTTGGAGCGGAACCGCAGCGAGGAAAACGACGGAGGATCTGCGAGGATATCCGGCACAGATGAGTCCAATGCTCGAGCGATGGACACAAGAGTCCCGCTCTTCGGCGCGCTCTTCCCTGCCTCGATAGCTGAGTAGGCTTGGCGTGATATGCCGATGTCCTTCGCGATTTGTTGCTGGGTTATACCTTTTGCCTTGCGGTATCGCAGAAGGTTCGCCGGGATACTCTCAACACCCATGATCGTCCTCCACTTTACATTTCGACACGTTATACATATAGTGTAAAGTACAATTGACTACACGTCAAACATGGAGGTGAATGTCATGGCTGTAAACAAGCCGTATGGCGACAATGCTCGCAAAGGCGCCGTAAGGGACCGATCTCAGACTTACAACGGAAAGATCGATCGATGGACTAAGCGGGACGCGGAGACCGGCCAGTTCATGGACCAGAAACAGGACGGGAAACCCTTCAAGGGTGTACGCAAGGAGAAGTAGCTTCGCCTGCTACGTTTGCGCACTCAGAAAGGGCGCGGCAGATTACCTGACTATTAATCTCAGACTGAGATTTTGTCTGAGATTATAGACCTGAATATAGATGAAGCTGCATGAAGAAGCGAGAATAATCCGTTGACATAAGTAATGGTCAGGCATAGATTTAGAGAAGGTCCAGGAAGATAGATGAATTTGCCGGCGTGGCGGAATTGGTAGATGAGCCAGACTCAAAATCTGCCGCCCGCAAGGGTGTGGGAGTTCGAGTCTCCCCGCCGGTAAAAATCAGGCCACAACTTTGAGTATCGCCTCTTACGCGCTCACCAGGACTGACCGTCAGTCCATGATGGGCGCGGGGAGACTCGAACGCAGCAAGGCGTGTACCGGACCGCGACCGAAGGGAGCGGGAGGAACACGCCGAGGCGAAGCGCAGGTGCGTACCGCAAGACGTAGTCTGAGGAACGCACCGAGAGCGGAGCGAGAGTCTCCCCGCCGGTAAAAAATGGCCACAACTCGGGCAAACCGGATCGGTGGGCTGCCCCGGGTTTCCCTCACGGACACGAAACGACGCACTATTCCATGACTTTCGATTTGCCTGATATCTCAAATAAACGTACCTTCTAGATAATCAACAGGAAGCCCAGCATCAGCGACCACGCGTTCGTGAATTGGCGAACGGGATAGTCAACGCTCAAGTCATAGAGATAGTGAGATCGAAAAAATTGTGCAGGCGACCGAGTAAAGGAGGCAGTATGGGTTACTACATTTCAACAACGCTTAATCGCTCATTTGATGAAAGTATCGACGTGGTCACGGCGGCCCTGCAGGAGGAAGGCTTCGGCGTTTTGACCGATATCGACGTCAAGGCGACCATGAAAAAGAAACTCGACGTGGACTTTCGCAATTATCGTATTCTCGGGGCGTGCAACCCGTCGTACGCCCACAAAGCGCTTGAAGTAGAGGATAAGATCGGTACGATGCTTCCCTGCAACGTCATCGTTCAGGAGCGAGAACCGGGGACTGTGGAAATTGCCGCCGTTGACCCGGTAAGCTCGATGGATGCGGTGGAGAACGACCAACTCACGCCGATTTCGAGCGAGATTCGCCAAAGGCTCGAACGGGTGATCGCCTCATTGAAGTGAGGACCTGCGCCACGGACATCAGGAAGGAATCGACGTAATCGTGTGACACAGTTGGGCGGTGCGTGATCAAGAGCGGTGGTGGCCGCTACTAAACAGCGCAACTACATCTGACTTTCAGCCGGCAAGACGATGGAGAATACGCTGCCTTTTCCGACACCCTCGCTTTCCGCTGAGATCGTTCCTCCGTGGGCCTTCACCAAATGGGCGGCTATGGTGAGTCCGATTCCACTCCCGCCGCGGGAGCGGGCGCGGGACTTGTCCACCCGGTAGAACCGCTCAAAAACTCGGTGAAGCTCCTCCGGAGGGATACCAATTCCATCATCCACGATCGAAAACCGGACCGCGTTTCCGTCTCTGTCGCACCGTACGTGGACCTTGCCGTCCGGCTCGGTATATTGCAACGCGTTTCCAATGAGATTGAGTAGGACCTGTAGTATCCGTTCTTCGTCGACCTCGATCCAGGGAGGTGGTTGTTCGGGAAACTCCACGGTCAGGGCAACACCTTTGTCCTGGAACTGTGGGCGCAGGCGGTTGACCGCTGAGCGTATCAATTCCTTTGGATCCGTTCGCCTGGCTTCCAGGGGTATCTTTCCGGCTTCCGCCCGGGAAAGCTCACTCAGCTCGGACGTGAGGCGCTGGAGTCGGGATGCCTCACGCTGAACATCAAGAAAGGTTTCGGTATCCGCGGGTAACACGCCGTCGATGAGCCCTTCCATCATACTGCGGATCGTCGTTAATGGTGTACGCAACTCGTGGGTAACATTGCCGAGAAGCTCGGAACGGCGCTTTTCGGTTTCATCTAAAGCAATGGCCATGTGGTTAAAGGATGCACCGAGCTCTCCCACCTCATCGTTCCGGGTAATCTCGACTCGGTGGCTGTAGTCTCCCCCGGCGATGCGGCGGCTTGCGACCGTCAGTGATCGAACAGGCCCGATGATCCGCCAGGCGACAAAACTGCTCACCACGATAGCCGCCCCGCCGGCGGCGAGTCCGCCAACAACAAGCACCTCGCCGATGGCGGACAAGAAGCTCTCTCGGAGATCTGTCCCCATACCGGACAGCTGTCCCATCATCGCTTCCATTTCAGCCATGTGATGGGTAAGGGCTCGGGGAGCATGCACGTAGGCCACCGCTGCCAAAACGGCGCTTCCCACGAGCACGACGACAAGATGGGAGAGAAAGAGCTTCCACCCCAGTTTCGTTTTCAAGAGCGTTGCTATCTTCATGCGTTGCTGGAATCCAGACGGTAGCCGGATCCTCGTACGGTGGCCACGATCCGCGCTTCCTGGGGATCGTCTTCGACCTTCCTCCTCAGCCGGCGAATGTGCACATCAACGACGCGTTCGTCAATGTAGTATGCGTCACCCCAGGCGTGCTCAATGAGCTGGTCTCGGCTCAAAACCCGACCACTGTTGCGGGAGAGAGTGAGGAGCAGGTCGAATTCTATCGGCGTCAGGCTCAGTAAGACCCCATCTTTCCACGCTTGCCGGCTTCCCGGATCAACGGTAAGTCGGGAAAACCGAATCACCTCCCGCTGCCCCTCGTCCGACCCCCGGCCGCGGCGAAGGAGAACGGCAACCCGGGTCACAACCTCACGGGGACTGAACGGTTTTACCACATAATCATCCGCTCCCATTTTGAGACCTACAAGGCGGTCGGCCTCTTCCCCTTTGGCGCTGAGCATGAGAACCAGAACCGAGGACTCTTGCCGCAGCTGTCTGAGTACTTCGATGCCGTCCAACCCGGGTAGCATGATGTCGAGTATCACCACATCCGGCTTGAAGGTGCGGACTTGCTGGAGCACCCGGTCGCCTTCGGTCACTGAGTCGGTGGCGTAT
>JAQIBO010000274.1 GCA_027859055.1 Spirochaeta sp. | reverse complement strand
GGTACTATAAAACTTGGTGGATAGAAAAGGAAAAGGGCATACCCTTCGGACAACGACAAAATCATTCGAAGGAGTTACGTATGCCCCACAGCCAATCTACCTCACCACAGCCGGAAGAGCAATCGATCGAAACAATCGATGATGTTCTTCAGAAAATTGCTCGAGAAGGAGCTCGCTCGTTGCTTCAACTGTCGGTGAACCGCAACGGTTCACCTGATGCGCCCTGGAAGCGGAAATCGCAGATCACCTCGACCGGTACTCCGATTTGCTCACTGAGGATGATCGTCGAGCCGTCGTACGGAACGGATCCGCTCCGGAACGGACGATATTCACCGGTGTTGGTCCGGTAGAAATCCAACGGCCTCGCGTCGATGAACGAGAAGCGGTAAAACGGAATCCGGAGCACAAACGGTTTACCAGCGCCGTTCTTCGGCGATTTCTACGCCGTACGCCAACCATTGAAGGGGTCGTCGCCACGCTGTATCTGAAAGGGATCAGTACAAACGATTTCGATGTAGCGTTACAGGCAATCTACGGCGAGGATGCTGGTAGTCTTTCAGCAAGCACCGTGAGCCGTCTCAAGGACGCGTGGAACGAAGAATATGAACAGTGGCGCAAGACGACGCTCTCCAGCAATCAGTATGCGTACATCTGGGCCGACGGAGTGTATTTCAATGCCCGGATTGAGGGCGATCGGAGTTGCATCCTGGTGATCGTTGGAGCCAAGTTCAATGGCGAAAAAGAATTACTCGCCATGGTTGCCGGGTATCGCGAGAGCGAGGACAGCTGGAAGGAGCTTCTGCTTGAACTTCGGGAACGTGGTATGACGATCGATCGTAAACTCGCGATCGCCGACGGTGCCCTCGGATTCTGGAAAGCCCTCCCACAGGTCTTTCCAACGACGAAAGCACAACGTTGCTGGGTGCATAAGACCGCCAACGTACTCGACAAGCTTCCCAAACGGGTACAGCCGCGGGCAAAAACGCTCCTACACGACATCTATATGGCCGATACGGAGGAGAACGCCAACAAAGCGTTCAATCATTTCGTGAAAGCCTACGAGGATAAGTTTCCAAAAGCGGTTGAGACGCTTAAGAAGGATCGCGATCAACTCATGGCGTTCTATTCGTTCCCCGCGGCGCACTGGAAGCACATTCGCAGTACCAATGTCATTGAGAGCGTGTTCGCGACCGTCCGTCTGAGAACCTACAAAACGAAGGGGATGGGGACTCATCGTGCTACCATCGCGATGGCGTTCAAGCTAATTCAGGAGGCCCAGAAAACCTGGCGGAAGATCGCCAAATGGCAGCAGTTGGAACTCGTTCAAGCTGGACGAGCATTCAGAGACGGAGTCCTCGTAGGGGATTCAGCAGCATAGGTCGGAATTCCGAAGGGATGTCCGTCCACCAAGATTGACAATATCCCCGAGAACAAGCCGCGGGTGTTTTGCCAGGAGCCTCAGAAGCGCCTTCGCGGGTCCATCGGGGTTTCGTCGGCCCTGCTCCCAATTCTGCAAGGTGTTGACGCTTATGCCGATTCGTTCTGCAAACTGCTTTTGCGAGAGCCCGAGATACCGTCTCAGAGCAATCATGTCGCCCGCTATCCACTCACCAGTTATCAACCGGGTCCGCTGATCCCGGGAGATCGCGCGACCAAAATCGTCGGCTGTCAATTCGCGAAGTTCGTCACTGATAATTCTCTCCCCCCGATGATTTCATTGTATCGTTGCTGCTCCAAAGCTGTAGCGAATCTCGCACTAATCAGGCGAGTGATCTCGCCCTCACTTCGCTCAACTGAAACAACCAGAATCGTTCCACGTCGAACCGGTCCGATAGATACTATCCATACTCATGATGGCTATGCTCAAAGTCATACAGCTATAGAACGAAATCATCGCGAAGACGAAAGAGCTCTATAGCTTCTTCGAATGAGATCCCATGCTTTTGTAATCATCTCTCCCAGTAGTGCAGCGGATAACCTCGTACTCTCGGGTCTTGAACTCTACCCAAAAGCCTGTCCGGCTTAGCTTGACGGGCGGATTCACTATTCCGCATCAAGCTCAACATCGAGGCATGACCGAACGGCGGAACGAATATTCTCCATCCACAACGTAACCCGCGGCATATGCTCTGCGCCGGGCTCCATAACCGACCCGGGATACCGTGTTACCGTTCCAAAGGGAGTGAGTCGTTCGCAATCAGGTTCCACACTTACTATCTCCGTACAGGCACGGTCTATTCCCCGACTAAGCTGCAATAGGTCATGAATGAAAGGAGGTTTGCGATCGAACTGAACGAATACGGCTTTTAGGTATTTTTCAGCGCATTGTTGGCAATGATAAGCCACGATTTCATATGGCTGCCGAGGAGCAGACAGGAGAATATGAACCGTGTCGCGGTCGCGCTCGGCAGAAGCAATCCACTGCCTCGCTTGTTCCGAAACGCTCAAACTGCGATACCTTCTGACTTGGCGGTGTATTCAACCGTCCAAGGCTGTGAGCCGCGTTTTTCAAACTCATGGTCAGTTGTAACCATTACGTCGAGGGCAATATCTACTCGTTCATGAAGATGCTTTCGGATCTGATAGGTCAAATCGAAAAGATCCGGCGGCATCTCCGTGCAGACAACCAGCACGTCAATATCACTGTCCGGCCGCTCTTCTCCTCGAGCATACGATCCAAAGACATATACATTAGAGACAGGAAATGCGCTCTTAATCGATCGTATGGCCTCTCTCACCCCGGTTTCCATTGCAACTCCTAAGGGAGTATATCTGACATGTGGCAAATGGTCAGCTTGTATGGAGGTGCAGAAGCGACGCAAACTATACTCGATACCGCCCAAATAGAGGAGCATCTCGGAAAGTTGCGCGGACCACAACTATGAGATGTAACTATGAGATTTTTGGCGCACACCCAGATACAACCAGATACGCTGGTAGCGGAACGTGTGCACCATCTCCTTGCAGAAGATACAATTGGATACAGAGAGACCCGCGTTCAACCGGTCAACGCAACACGTGAGGCATATTCGAGCGGCGAGAGAAAGCCGAAGCGCTTTCGAGGCCGTGTGTTCAACCTGTATTCGAC
>JAQIBO010000228.1 GCA_027859055.1 Spirochaeta sp. | reverse complement strand
GTACAATCATAAAGCCCCCCCCCCGCCTGCATAACCTCACCCCGTTGCTAATGGGCGCACAAAACGATCACCCGCGGCCGCTTCTCGGTCTGCTTGATCTTCTGCAGTACCTGAAATCCATCCATCTCCGGCATCATGAGGTCAAGAAACACCAGGTCCGACTCAAGACTGTCCTCACCGTTGAGAAATTCTTTCCCGTTGCCATACGCCTGTATCCTGAACTCCGTATCGGAAAAAGCGGTCCGAATCAGCTCCTGGATAATTTCATCATCGTCTACGATGGAAATCTGTACCGAGTCTCCAAGGGATGAGAGATCAAAGGTGTGCTTCTGCTCCTCCTGGAAGCGCATGTTGATCGCTTCCTTTTTCTTCTTCTTGGGAGCGCTTGTCTGTACAACATCGTCGCGGGCATCCGCACCGGGTTCCAGAATCGGACCGCCGGTCTTTTTGCCAAGGAGACCGTCCATCGCGGACTCCAGACTGTCAGTGACATCTATACCGGTGTACTCGCCGCGGCTCTCGAGGAACTCTTTCACGTATTCGCTCTGTGTCAGCACCTTCGTGTACTTTTTCATCGCCCCGGTAGCTTCCATCAGGGTAGAAAACAGCGCGGAAAGCTTGATTGAATCGGCGGTGGAAACCTCGATACTCGTCATCATGACCAGCACTTTCGGATTTTTGAGCTCGTACAGATCCATGAGTTCTTCAATTTTGTAGTGAAGCAGATCGATTTTTTCCCGATTCAGACCCTGCGCTACTTCAACAAAGATTATGTCCTCATTTACGTGGGCCTCGATAATACACGGTGTCGTGTCGATACTCACCGGAACGTCAAGCACGTCACTCACCGCTTTCAGCAACGCGTCCACCCGAATCGGCTTGGCAAGAAACTTCTTGACGTTATAGCGGGCAACCTCAACGAGGGCATCTCGCTCCATTTTTGCGGAAGCGACGATCACCGGAATTCCCTTGGTGTTCGGGTCGGCGTGTTTCTCTTTCAGCAGATCAACCGCGGATTTCCTTGTCAGATGGTAATCGGTAATCAGAAGGTCCGGCGTCAGTGAGCGAAGTTTCGACGCCCCGTCGAGACCGCTGACCGCCACAGAAACCTCAAACCCGTAATCTTCCAGTTTCTTTTTCAGATAATCGCGAAACAGCTGGGACTCATCGATGACCAGAATTTTCTTCATACAGAATTCCTTTCGGGCTATTATTGGTTTCCTCCTTTCAAAAATCAAGGGTATTGCTATAATTGCGTGGATGGATATCCAAGAAATCAATGCTGAGAACCGATCGCGACGCGAGGAACTGGATGCGATGGTCCTGAGCGCCTCGGGATGGCGCGGCGTGTTCGGAACAGACGATCACTCAATGGAACCGGTGATCTCCCGACACCACCGCGATCTTGTTGCCGCCGCAGCGGTAGCGTTTGCCGAGGAGCTGAAGCGGCGCGCACCGGGCCCCCCCCCGATGGTAGTTGTCGGAACCGACACACGCCCGACGGGACCGATGATAGCGGACACGGCGATACGGGCGTTTTACTCGCAGTCCGTATCAGTTCGCTGGCTTGGGGTCAGTGCTGCACCGGAACTGATGAACTACACCCGCCAGGATCCTGCATGCGCCGGTTTTTTTTACATCTCCGCAAGCCACAACCCGCCTGGCCACAATGGTCTCAAGATGGGATTCGCCGACGGAGCGGTCATGCCGGGAAGCGCGGCGTATCCCCTTATCGAACGGTTTCGTGCGGTTGCCCTCGACGATGAACAGGTCAAACGGATCGGCGAGGCGGTTGCACGTGTGCCTGCTCCGTATATGGAACGCATCTTCCGTGACAGGGATACCGCCAAGTCCGACGCGTTATCGGCGTACCGCGCGTTCTCATTACGCGTCGGCCGCGGTCCCTCTCCATTCAGCGACGCCGAGTTTGTTAGCGCTATCCGGGATCAACTCGCCGTCCGTCCCCTCGGCGTCGTCGCGGAGCTCAACGGCAGCGCCCGATGTGAATCTATCGACCGCTCTTTTCTCGCGGAACTGGGCGTGCGACTTGCCGTCTACAACGACATTTCCGGAACGTTCGCCCACCAGATTCTGCCGGAGGGCGACGGGCTGTCTGATGCTGCAGAGCTCCGCAATAAGCACAACCGTCTCGACCCGGCGTTTCAGGTCGCCTACGTTCCCGACAACGACGGCGACCGGGGCAACCTCGTGTTTCATGACCCGGTCCGCGGAAGCGTTCCGCTGGACGCCCAAAGCGTCTTTGCCCTCGTTGTGATGATCGAACTTGCCTGGCTGCGGGAGTGCAACGTGGTGCCCGAGCGGGTCGCGGTGGTCGCCAACGGCCCGACCTCGCTGCGAATCGACCGGATCTGCGACCATTTCGGCGCCACCCTGGAACGGGCTGAGGTGGGGGAAGCGAACGTGGTGCAACGCGCCCGGGAGCTTACCGATGAGGGGTGGGTCGTCGCAATTCTGGGAGAGGGTTCCAACGGTGGCAACATAACCCCGCCGGCGACGGTTCGGGACCCGATGAGCACCCTTCTTGCGCTGGTGAAGCTTCACTCGTTTTCCCTCGCATCCCATTGGGACGGCACAGCACCCGCGGCGGAAACGTTCCTGAATCTGCTGGAACGGTTGCCTCGCTTTGAAACGATCGCAACAGACGATCCCCGCGCCAAAATGCACGTCGGAGCGATCCGCCACGGCGACCTCAAGGCGCGCTATGAGGCACAGCTCCCGGAGGCGCTTTCCCGTATTCTCCCCGACCTCGAAGGACGGTACGGAACGCCAATCAACCATCGAATCATGAACTACGAGGGCACCACGGCGCGCGGCGGAGCCGGTGCGCGCTCAGGAGAGGAACGCGGCGGGTTTCGCGTTGTGTTCTTCGACGAACACGGTGTGGACCGCGCCGCGGTATGGATGCGCGGCAGCGGAACGGAACCGGTCTTTCGCGTTCTCGCGGACTGTGAAGGAGATGACACGGCGCTGCTTGACCGGCTCATCAGCTGGCATCGGGAACTCGTCGAAGCCGCGGCGGACGCGGCGTCCTTACGGTGACCCCGGTTCGCTTTCCCGGTTATCCGTCGTTGATCACAACCCGCGTCGCGTCGTCGTCGCGTCGACGCCGAACCAGCTCTTCCCGTTCCAGAGCATCGACGGCGAGAATCACCCGGTCTTCCGGAAAGCCGGTGTATTCCGGGAGTTCCTCGGCGCACATTCCTCCCCGCTCGGTGAGGATGCGCAAAATACGCCCGCGCAGTTGCCGGTCACTGTTTTCAAACGCGGATTGGCGGGCGTAATGAACGCTCCGTCGGTTCGCGTTCCCGCTGCTCCGCGCCAGGGCCACGCCCACGTCCATAAGCGCCCAGTACCACTCCCGCGGATTATCCCGTTGCAGCGTCTGTTCCACGATGGGCAGGATCATCCGGTCGTGGACCGCCTCGGTTTCGGGAAAGAACGCGGAAATGAACACGCGCCGTATGTTCGTTTCAATAAAGACGACCGGCCGGTTGTATGCAAACGCAGCGACCGACCCGGCGGTGTTCGGCCCGATGCCGGGGAGCATCACCAACTCCTCCGGCGTGTCAGGCAACGTCCCGCCGTGTTCGTCGATGATCAGCTGTGCCGACCGGTGTAAAAACCGGGCTCGTCGGTTGTATCCGAGTCCGGTCCACATCGCGAGCACCTCAGAGAGAGGTGATCCCGCCAGAGTCGCAAAGTCGGGAAACCGCTGCACGAACGGGGGGAACTTGATCGCCACGCGGGATACCTGCGTCTGTTGAAGCATAACCTCGGAAACGAACACCGCGTACGGCGATGTGTCGTCACGCCACACCATTTCCCGCTTCGCCCGGCGATAAAAGTTCCAGATCGTATCGACGAAAACGTCGCGGTCCGCCGTACGTTCCGAATCAAACCCTCTGGGAGGAAACGTCGGAACCAGGTCGGAAAACAGTTCAGCCTGCTCCATCCGTACTACGGTCCCGTTTCCTGGCAACTTTTTCCGCCTTGCGACGAATCCCGTTCCAGACGCCGCCGAGCCCCATCGCTTTCCGCACTTCCGACAGGGTTGCCCGCGCTTCCTCGCGCATGCGCAACGTGCCGTTGTAGATCACCTCGTCCACCAGTCCGGTCTGCTCCGCGTACCCGCGACGCTCCTCCCGAATCGGGTCCAGAAACACGTTGAGCGCCTCGGCAAGGCGATCCTTGACCTCGACATCCCCCACCGTACCGGCACGATACCGCGCTTTCAGGTCGTCTACTTCGGCGGTATTCGGGTTAAAGATATCGTGATAGACGAAGACGGGATTTCCCTCAACGGTGCCGGGAACGTCGGCGCGTACCCGGTTCGGGTCGGTGTACATGCCGCGTACCTTTTTGGCCACCGTGGACGGGTCGTCGGACAACATGATCGCGTTGTTCAGTGATTTTGACATCTTGGCGGCCCCGTCGGTTCCTACCAGTGTCGGAACGTCACCAACCAGGACATCCGGGACGGGGAACACCTCGCCGTACAGATAATTGAAACGCCGCGCGATTTCCCGGGTCAGTTCCACATGCGCTTCATTGTCTTTCCCTACCGGTACAAGGTGCGCCCGCGGCAACAGAATATCACCGGTCTGGAGCACGGGGTACCCGAGAAGTCCGAAGGGCATCTCGGTCAGGTCGGCGTTCCGCGCCATATCCTTAAGGCTCGGCAACCGTTGGAGGCGCGGTACGCTTACCAGCATTTCAAACAGCAGGTTCAGTTCGTAAATCTCGGGGACCGCGCTCTGCAGATAGATCGTCGACCGCTCAGGGTCGATACCCACCGCAAGATAGTCCAGCACCATCTCCCGGGCGTTTTCGGTGATCGCCTCAATCGCCGATTTTTCCGGACGCGTCGTCAGGGTGTGGAGATCAGCAATGATAAAAAAGCATTCGTACTTGTCCTGCAGGCGCACCCGGTTTTTGAGGGAACCCACGTAATGGCCCAGATGCAACTTGCCCGTCGGACGATCGCCGGTCAAAATACGTTTCTTGTTGTCGCTCACAGTTTTCCTCGTTGGTTGTATGAAACTCTGTTTTTGTTGCGTGTCAGGTAGTGAACGGTCCTTCCGATTTCATGTCTTCGGTTCTCCCGCGCTGGGTGTTCCCGTCGCTGCTGTTCTCATCCCCCGTCTTCGCGTCAGTTTCAGGTGCCGGTCGTCTCCTGTGTCGGGGTGGTTTGAAATTGCCGGTGCCCATAAGAATGCCGATCGCCTCCAGGCCGGGCACGTTTTCACACACGATTTTTATCGCGACCGTCAACGGAACCGCCAGAAACAGGCCGGCGGTACCCCATAACCACCCCCATAAAAGCAAAGAGAGCAGAATAACCACCGGGGAAAGGTTCAGGCGATCACCGAGCAGTTTCGGATCAAGGAGGTTTCCGATCAGAAACTGCGTTGCTCCCATACTGATAAAGGTAGCGATAACCGGATTCCAGTCCGGTAAGAACTGCACCAGAGCGAACACCCCGGTGATGAACGTAATCGCAATAGAGCCGATGCTGGGAATGAAGTTGAACAGAAACGTGAGCACCGCCCATATAAACGGAAAATCAACGCCGATCAGAGAAAACGCCACGTACACGATCGCCGCGGTCAACGAACTGACGAGCAGTTTCACCGCGATGTAGCGACCGATCTGACCGTTGATGTGAATCAGGACCAGGTTGAACCGGCGAGTCGTCTCGTCGCGGACGGCAAGGGTCATTTTGCGCCGCACGTACGGTTTCTCCATCAACAGAAACAGGAGAAAGACAAAGACCAGCATAAAGCCGCTGAGAAACGACATCAGGTTTCCCGAAAGGGAGACCGCAAGATTGCCAAGCGTCCGCGTGATCTCGAGATCGCGAATAAACGTTTCCGGAAGGTCAAAACGGACGATCGTCTCCCGCAGCAGTTGCATAAGCCGCGTCTGATACTTTGGGAATTCCCGAAGCAAGCTTTGCGCGCTGGTATACACGATCTGAACCATCAGGTACCCGAAGGCAAGAAAGATAATCAGCACCATCGAGATACCGAGGGGCCGTGGAATGTGGCGCCGAACGAGAAAGCTGACCATCGGCGAAAACACGAAGGAGAGCAACACGGCTATGACAAAGGGGATGAAGATCTCGCCGGTCAACCGCAGCACAGTTCCCACCGCCACCAGGGCGATAACGAAGAGGTACACCGTATTCGCCCGAAGCGCTCCCTGGGGCATCCGTATGGTACGAATCGCCCGGCGGGGAGTGTCGCCGGTTTCCGTTTGGCCGTCGCTCATAGGCGGTACACTATACGCCGGATTCGCTTTATTCAAGGTCAACACACCCGGGGGACGCGCCCCCGGGCTGCATGAGTGTAAGGCTGCCCGTGCCGCGCTCCACCGCGGAGCGCCACGAAATGAGAATCGGTCAGCAGTCTCGTAGAGGCGCTGTCAAAAGTGGATCGCCCATCCTTCAGACGCGCGCGCACCCTCCATAACCGCTTCAGACAGGGTAGGATGGGCGTGGATCATCCTGGCGATATCTTCCGGTAACAGTTCCGCGTTCTTCGCCAGCAGGAGTTCGTGAATCAGCTCCGTTGCGTTGTAGCCCGCAACGTGGGCCCCGAGAATTTCGCGGGTTTCTTTGCCCAGGACAATTTTCACAATGCCTTCACTTTTCTCAACGGCGACCGATTTTCCCGCGCCGCGATACGGAAACGATGCTATTTCGAAGTTGACACCCTGCTCCTGCGCCTTCTTTTCGGTGAGGCCAAAGCTCCCGATCTCCGGTTCGCAGTACACAGCAGACGGAATCGACATCGGATCGATTCTCGTTTCAGGAGAGTTCCCGGCCATATGTTCGACCGCTATCTCACCCTCTTTACTTGCTACGTGGGCAAGCAGCGGTGACGCGACAACGTCCCCGATCGCGTACACGCCGGGCACACTTGTCTGGTAGTAGTCGCCGATGGTGACAAAACCCTTGTCCGTGCCCACGCCGATCGTTTCGAGCCCAAGACTTTCCGTGTTTGGTGCGCGTCCGACCGCCACGAGAATCATATCGGCACTGATCGCCTCTTCGGCGCCGTCCGGGCCCTCGACGCTGAGCTTCACGCCCTTGCCGCTCTTGGAAAGGCTCTTCGCTTTTGTACCGGTGCGCATGTCAACGCCGTAGCGTTTAAACGCTTTGGCGATCACATCCACCGCGTCCGCATCTTCCAGCGGCAGGAGCTGATCGAGCATCTCCACGATCGTAACCTCCACGCCGAAGGAACTCATCACGTAGGCAAACTCCATCCCGATCGCACCGGCACCGAGAATAACCAGCTTTTTGGGAAGCGTTGTCAGATCGAGAATATCCCGCGAGGAAAGGACCTTCTTACCGTCAAACTCAAACCCGGGAATCTCCTTGGAACGTGAGCCCGTCGCGATGAGAATGTTGGTCGCGGTAACGGTCTTCTCCCCGTCGACCAGGACCTCGTGGGCGCTGGAGAACTTCCCCTCCCCGGAGATGTACTCAACCTTGTTCTTTTTCAAAAGCGCCTGAACGCCCTTGGAAAGCTTCGACGCGGCATCGCGGGATTTCTTGTGGACCTTACTGTAGTCCAGGCCACTCATATCCACGGAAGCACCCATCTTCGTAAGATCCTCGGCGTATCGCGCAATTTCGGCCTGATGGATAAGCGCCTTTGAGGGAATGCATCCCCAGTTGAGACACACGCCACCGGGAGCATCTTTTTCGATCACCGCCGCCGACAGGCCCAATTGAGAGGCGCGAATCGCCGCGACATATCCGCCGGGTCCCGCACCGATTACGAGCAAATCATAGTCATACTGTGCCACTGTTAACTCCTTTCTCTTCTCAGAAGAGCATCCGTACCGGCTGCTCCATGATCTTCTGCAGCTCCGCCAGGAATTTGCCCCCGGCGGCACCGTCAATAACGCGATGATCACAGGACAACGTCATTTTCATAATGGAGGCTACACCGATCGAGCCGTCGTCCTTGACAACCGGCGTTTTTTTCGTTGCACCCAACGCCAGGATCGCAGACCCTGGCGGGTTGATGATCGCCGTGAACTCTTCCACCCCGAAAGACCCGAGGTTGCTGATAGTAAACGTCGCCCCGGTGTACTCTTCCGGTTTGAGCTTCCCGTCCCGAACCTTGCCGATCAACTCCTGCAGTTCCGCATCAATCTCGACAATGCCTTTGTTTCCGCAGTTGCGTACCACCGGGGTGATGAGACCACTTCCGAGATCCACCGCTATTCCGATGTCGATACTTCCGTACTGGACGATCTTGTCACCCTGCCAGGAAGCGTTGATGTGGGGATGTCGTTTTATTGCCTCCGCGGCGAACTTGATGAAAAAGGCGTTGAGAGACACTTTCTCGGTCAGCGTCTCGTTGAGGAGCTTGCGGGCACCCACGACGCGTTCCATTTCCACCGACATCTTCACGTAGTAGTGCGGTGCGGTGAATTTGCTCTCACTCAGGCGCTTGGCAATAACCGCGCGTTTTCCCGCTACCGGAATCTCCTGGTCGCTCATCGCCGGAGCAGCCGCTGCCGCGCCGCCGGCCTGTGTGGGACTGGTCACGGTGGACATGGAGACCCCACGGAACTCCTCGATATCGTGCTTTACGATCCGTCCGCCGGGACCGGATCCGGTCACCAGATTCAAATTGATGTTGCGCTCCGACGCAAGTTTGACCGCCAGAGGGCTCGCCTTAACCCGCGAATCGTCATCCCGGGTGGGATGTGCATCGGCAGGTGCGCCCCCGCTTTGCGCGGGTTCAGTTTTCTTTTTCGACTCCGCCGGCGGTGCGTCGCTATCGGCGGCCGATCCGGCACTTCCTGCATCAGCGGACTTCTTGTCGCCGTCTTGGCTCGCTGCACCCTGGTCTTTCTCCGCTTTTTCCGCCTTGTCCGCCGGCGCCTCCGAGGAGGAGCCGTCGTTCCCGTCGTCCTTCGACGACGGCGCGCCACCTTCAGCAGCCGCTTCCTCGGCCAGGGAGGAGATGTCCTCTCCCTTTTCGCCGATAATAGCGATCGTCTGGCCGACGACGGCGGAGCCACCCTCACCGACAATGATCTTCAGGAGCGTCCCCTCCTGAGTGGCCTCGTAGTCCATACTAGCTTTGTCGGTCTCAACCTCACACAGCACGTCACCGGCCGAAATAACGTCGCCCTCTTTGGCGCTCCAGCTTGAAATTGTACCCTCTTCCATCGTCGGAGAGAGGGCTGTCATCGGTATTTTTTCCGCCATCTTCTTCTACTCCTTGTAGGTAACCCGTTTGACCGCAGCCACGATCTTGTCAACCGACGGCTGAATCGCTGCTTCCAGGGTGTGGTTATACGGCATCGGGACATCCTCGCTGTGCACCAGTTCCACCGGCGCGTCGAGATCATCAAAACAGTTACGCGAGATCATCCATCCCACATGGGAGCCGACGCTGGCTACGGGCCACGATTCCTCTATGACCACCGCGCGGTTTGTCTTGCGTACACTGCGATACAGTGTCGCCTCGTCGATCGGGCGGATACTGCGCAAGTCCACCACCTCCGCTTCGATCCCCATGTCCGCGAGTTTGTCAGCGGCATCCAGGGCCATCCGCACCGGCTTGCTGTAGGCAACCAGGGTAACATCGGCGCCTTCGCGCTTGATATCTGCTGAGCCGAAGGGAATCAGGTATTCCTCCTCGGGAACCTCGCCGGTCCACCCGTAGGCAAGCTCACTTTCCAGCATGACAACGGGATTGTCGTCGCGAATCGCGGTCTTCAAAAGACCCTTGTAGTCGTACGGCGTCGACGGGGCGATCACCTTCAGTCCCGGCACATGGGCAAAAAAGCTCTGAAACGCCTGGGAATGCTGCGATGAAAGGTACTCGGCGGGACCGTTGGCTCCCCGGAATACGATGGGAACCTTCACCTGCCCGCCGGACATGTGGCGAAGCTTCGCGGCGTTGTTAATGACCTGGTCAAGCGCAAGCAGGGCAAAGTTGAACGTCATCCACTCCACAATCGGGCGCAGTCCAACTGAGGCGGCACCCACGGCAAGTCCGGTAAAACCGAGCTCGGCGATCGGGGTGTCGCGAACACGCTTCTCACCGTACTTGTCGAGCAGCCCTTTGCTGACTTTGTAGGCCCCGTTGTACTCCCCAACCTCTTCCCCAAGCAGGAATACGTTCTTGTCCCGGGCCATCTCTTCGTCCATAGCCTGACGAATCGCCTCACGTATCTGAATTTCCGGCATGTATACTGTCTCCTCTTGACTCGGCCCTACGCCAGGATATCTTCGTACATCGTATGAAGGGCGGGCTCTTCACTCTTTTCAGCAAAATCAACCGCGTCCTGAACCTTTTGTTTCATCTCGTCATCAATCGCCTTGAACTCATCTTCGGAAAGGAGTTTGGCTTCAAAGAGCTGACTCTTCAGCTGAACGATCGGATCCTGCTTTTTGTATTGCTCAAGTTCGTCTTTGGTTCGGTATTTTGCCGGATCACTGATCGAGTGCCCCTTGTACCGGTACGTCTTCAGGTCTACCAGATAGGCGGTTCCGTTTTTTCGCGATTCGTCAGCCACCTTTTTGATCCCCTCGTACACGTCGAGAAAATCCATCCCGTTGATCATTTTGCC
>JAQIBO010000223.1 GCA_027859055.1 Spirochaeta sp. | reverse complement strand
TCAAGTTTGACCCGCGCCACCAGGCGCGAACCCTCCTGCGTCACCAGCGACTCCTCCACCCCGGTAAACTGGTTGATAATTGACTCAATCGCCTCGGGATAGATGTTTTCACCGCTGCTGCCAAGGAGCACCGTCTTGCTGCGGCCCTTCACGAACAAGCGCCCCGCCTCGTCTAACTCGCCGAGATCCCCCGTGCGAAACCAGCCGTCCTCGGTAAACACCTCGGCAGTCCGCTCCGGATCGCGGTAGTAGCCCTTCATGATATTGGGACCCTTCGCCTGAATCTCACCCTCTTGAATCCGGATTTCTACACCAGGAGTAGGCATGCCGGTGCTCCGCAGGTGGTTGGCGTCGGGGCTGGTACCGGCGAGGAGCGGTGCCGTTTCCGTGAGACCATACCCGATCGCGTAGGGAAAATTCATGCGATACAGCACCGACTCCACGTCCGCCGAGAGGGGCGCCCCGCCGATGCCAAAGAAGCGCAACCGGCCACCAAACGCCCGGACCAGCTTGGCCCCCGCTTTGCGATAGATCAGACGATCCAGAAGCGGAAGCTGTTTGAGCTTACTCACCACGCCGGTCGAAAGTTGCGGAATCACCTTTCCGCGGACGATCTTCTCGATCAACAGCGGTACCGCCAGCATCAGATGGGGGCGCACCGTTGCGAGGGACTTCATCAGATACGACGGCGAGGCGGGACGGGCGAGATAGCTCACCTGGGCTCCCCGGGAAAACGGTATCAGCATTCCCAGAGTACACTCGTAGGTGTGCGCGAGGGGGAGAATCGAGAGCATCCGTTCACCGGGCTTCATATGGGCGAATACGTTAGCACTTTCCACGTTGGACGCCAGGTTCCAGTGGCTCAACTCCACCCCTTTGGAATGGCCGGTGGTGCCGGAGGTGTAAATTATCGCTGCGGTGTCATCAGGAGCGGGGGCGGCAACCTCCTGAATACGCGCCACCACCGTGGCGGCGGCATCCTCCGGCGCGGTCGCAAGCGCTGCGTCAAGCAGATTATCAAGAGCGCGGATTTCCGGGATGTGTGCTCCCGCCTCACTCTGAACGGCCAGTTTCTCCGCCTGCTTTGCCGAGGCGTAGACCAGCCGCGCCTCGGAGTGGGCCAGAATAGACGCCACGTCCTCTCCGGAAAAGTCCGGAAGAATCGGCACCACGATCGCGCCATAGGAACTTACCGCCAGATACACCGCTGACCACGCCGGCTGGTTTTCACTGAGAATCGCCACCCGGTCTCCGGCGGAGATTCCCTCTTCGGTAAATTGACGGAACACCTCACCGATCACCACGCCGATTTGCGCATAACTCCATTCAGCTCCGTCGACGTACCCCGATGCGGTCTTGTCGGGATACTCCGTCAGCGAGTGAATAAGCAGGTCCCGGATCGTTGTTTCTTTTGCCATGTGTTAAAAGTATACCCGGTGACCGCTATAATCAAGGCTGCTATCTACCGTTTGTGGAAAGCGGCAAGATCGACTACAACAGTAGTAACGTCGAAACGGGAGCGGGATTATGGAGCTGTGTGCGGACCTGAAAATACGTCTTGATATCGCATCGCTGGAAAGCTATTTTCAGCCGGTTTTCAATCTACGGACCGGAACGGTTATCGGTGTGGAGGCGTTACTGCGTCCCCGGAAAACGACGGGAGAGCATCTCGCGCCGGCGATCGTGTTTCAGGAAGCGGCGATGAACGGGTGTCTCCTGGATCTGGAGCGGGAGGCGCGCACCGTTGCGCTCAAAACGTTCTCTGCGGAACTGCCGGATCGGGAGCTGATGCTTTTTCTCAACTTTTCCTCGGCTCTGCTGGATGCCGGTGCCCTCGACCCGGAGCACATCCTCTCCACGGTCCGGCACTTTGGCCTCGCAGTGCGTAACGTGGCGGTGGAGACGGTGGAATCCG
This sequence comes from Spirochaeta sp., assembly GCA_027859055.1. Taxonomy (GTDB): domain Bacteria; phylum Spirochaetota; class Spirochaetia; order DSM-27196; family Alkalispirochaetaceae; genus Alkalispirochaeta. Next base: position 24,369 of record JAQIBO010000223.1, on the reverse strand, counting down.
GCGTTCGCAGCCTCGACGAGCTGTCTCAGTTTTCCCGGTCTATCCGACGGGCGGGATTCATGATCAGCCTGGACAACTTCGGCACCGAACACTCCAGCCTGGAGCGCGTGGCGCTGGTCCGTCCGGATATTATCAAGATCGATCGGTCGATTATCGACGGGATACACGAGTCACCCCGCAAACGCTCGGTTCTGCGCTCAATCGCGTACCTGTCCCAGACGATCGGGGCGCTGTGCCTCGCCCAGGGGCTTGAGCGCTATGAGGACCTCGAGGTATGCGCCGAAGAGGGAATTGATCTGGCCCAGGGATTCCTGCTCGGACGCCCGGGACCGACGCTGGACGCGGCGCTGCGGCGAAAAGAGACGACCGCAGACGCTCACTTTGACGTTCTGGAGCAGGCGTTGCGCGACCGCCTGCGCATGCGGAGCGATGCCTTTGCCGCGATTCAGGCGACGGTGGACGGACTGGTCACGGGACTTACCGACTTCACCGCACGCGAACTGGAAGCAGAGCTCCGCCGGCGCGTTGCCGACGTACCGCTGGTTGATGCGGCGTACATTCTGAGCCCCGACGGCACGCAGATCACACCCACCGTGATGACCCGTACGCGCACGCGCCCGGAGCGGCACCCCGTCTTCCACCCGCTTCCGGTGGGGACCAACCACCGTCTCAAAGACTACGCGTACGGCCCCGGCGCGCTCGATCACAACCGGTTTATCACCGGCCCCTATCTCTCCCTCAACAGCGGATCGGTCTGTCGCACGATTTCACGGAAGTTTTCGACAAAAGACGGTCAGGAGCTGATTCTTTGTGTTGATATTCCCGAGGAAGCGGACCAATAATCTGGTGAGGAGTACCACCCGATGAGCTATGACCTGCGCACTATTGATGCGCCCCGTATCGAAGGCGGTAAACTGCTGTTTGCTGCGTGGCTTATGGAGCGGCGCGGGATCGGCCGCGCTGTTGCGGCTCCCCTGATGTCCCGCCTCGGGATCGACGACTTTCGGGCCGCCCATTACGACGAGGTGCCGATCTGGTATCCTGTGCACGATTCGCCGTCTTCTCATCGCTTTTCCTCATCCGCGGGCGTCCGGGAAGAAGCCCCACCACCGACGTTCGAGCTCCTTGAACAGATCGGTAGCACGTTCCGGCCGGCGGGCAGCTTTGCGTTTCCGTCGATGGCCGACTACGCCCGGGCGTATCGGGACGGTTCGCTGACGCCGCCGCAGGTTGCCAATCGCATTATCCACGTTCTGGAGCATCGGGACCGGGGCAACCCACCACTCAACGCGTTCATCTCCTGGAGCGCCGAGGAAATCCGCCGTCAGGCGCAGGAATCACAGGAACGCCTTGCATCCGGAAGCGCGCGATCGGTTCTGGAGGGTGTTCCGATCGCGATCAAAGATGAACTCGATGTAGCGGATATCCCGACCACGCTGGGAACCAGCTTTCGGACAATTACCCCCGCCCATGCCGATGCGTGGATCGTGGCCAGACTCCGGGAGGCGGGAGCGCTGATTATCGGCAAGACCAATATGCATGAGGTCGGCCTCGGCGTCACCGGGCTCAACCCGTTCTGGGGCACTCCCGTGAACCCCTACGCGCCGTGGCGCTACCCCGGCGGCTCCTCATCCGGCAGCGCCGGCGCTGTTGCCGCCGGTATCTGCCCCGCTGCAATCGGCGCGGACGGCGGCGGCTCCGTCCGAATACCCGCGGCGTATTGTGGCGTATTTGGTCTCAAACTGACCGCGGGGCGGGCCAGCACACGCGGCGCGTTTCCCCTGGCCAACACCGTCGGCGTGTCCGGTCCGATCGCCGGTAACGCCCGGGACCTGGCGCTGACCTACCTGACGATCGCCGGCCCCGATCCGGACGACTCCCACAGCGTCTCCCAGCCGCCGGTGACGCTTGACGATTTTCTCGCGGGACCAACCGGCGTGCGCATCGGAATCTACCGTCCCTGGTTTGAGGATGGCCGGGAAGAGGTCGTCGCTACGGCGCAACGGTTGATCGATTTTCTCGAAAAGGCGGGAGCGGAGATCGTCGAAATCGAAATTCCCGAGCTGGACAGCCTGCGCCTCGCCCACCTCATCACGATCACTACGGAGATGCGCGCCGGCCTGGCGGAAATGATTCCCGATCACCGCAGCGATTTTGGCAACGAGACCCGCGCCAATCTGGCGCTGGCGCGCCATCTCACCACCGATGACTATATCAAGGCGCAACAGGTCCGGGCACGGTTGCTGGGACACTTCTCCGCCGCGTTTGAGCGGGTGGACGTGATCGCCACGCCTACCACGGCTAACCTGCCGCCGCGACTCAACCGGGACCGACTGCTGTCAGGCGTCTCGGACCTTGGGTCACTCTCGGCGACGATGCGTTACGCGATTCCGGCCAACATGCTCGGGTATCCGGCGGTTTCCGTACCGGCGGGGTTTGTCACCGCCCACAGCCGCCGCTTCTGGCACGAGGTCGATGAGACCGATGAGGACGGAAACATCTACTCGGATGTACCGGTGGGCGTTCAGTTCATGGGACGGCATTGGGAGGAGGCGCTCCTTTTGCGCATGGCCCGGATCTGCGAGGAACTGGTGGTCCGGCCGCGCCCGCGGGTGTATCTCTCGGCGTTCGAGAGCAATAACCCCGTGGAAGCGGGGCACACCGACCCGGTCAACGAGTAGCGACCGCACGTGGCGGCGGCCGCTCATCCCATCAGCAGTGTGGGAACGAACATCACGATCTGCGGCACAAAGGTTACCAGCAACAGAACGATCACCATCGTCACGTAAAACGGTACCATCGCCCGCGCGGCTTTCTCAACTGAAACTTTCCCGATGGCACATCCGACAAACATCGCCGAACCGACCGGCGGCGTGGCAAGACCGATACCGAGGTTCAGCATCAGCATGATCCCGAAATGCACCGGGTCCATTCCCAAAGCGCCCACAACGACGGGGTACAGAATCGGCGTTGTAATCAGAATAAGCGGCGCCATGTCCATAATCATGCCAAGCAGCAGAAGCAACACGTTAATCAGCAGGAGTAACGCAACGCGGCTTTCGGTGATGTTCAGCAAGATTTGCGTCGCCTTGGCCGGGATCTGCAGGTACGCCAGCAGATATCCGAATGCGCTGGCCGCGGCGATAAGGCTCATCACCATCGCCAATGTCTTCAGAGCGTTCAGGAGTATCGCCGGAAACGTGCGCAGGGTGATCTCCCGGTACACGAAAAAGGTGATAAAAAACGCGTACACCGTCGCGATCGCCGCGCTCTCCGTGGCGGTAAATACCCCGGAAATGACCCCGCCAATGATGATCACCGCTGTCAGAAGACCAAGCACCGCGTCGCGGCTCGCCACCAACCCCTCTTTCAGCGAGTACTTGCGCTCTTTGGGATAGTTGCGTTTGACCGCGATTACGTAGCTGATCGCCATCAGCGCGAGGCCAAGGGTAACACCCGGCACAAATCCACCGAGAAAGAGACGTCCCACCGAGACCCCGCCGGCGGCAAGGGAGTAGATAATCATGTTGTGGCTGGGGGGGATTATGATCCCCTGGCAGGCGCTGGTTACGGTGACCGCGGTAGAGTAGTCTGCGTCGTAACCTTTCTGCTTCATCACGGGAATCATGATTGTCCCGATAGAGCTCACGTCCGCTACGGCTGAGCCGGAGATTCCGCCAAAGAACATGCTGGCCAGCACGTTGACCTGCGCCAGGCCGCCCCGGACGCGCCCGATCAGCACGTTGGAAAACCCGATAAGCCGGCGAGAAATACCGCCGCGGCTCATGATCTCTCCGGCAAGGATGAAAAAGGGAATCGCCAACAGACTGAACGACTTCACCCCCTGCACCATGCGCTGAATGATCGCCATCATCGGCAGATCCAGATACCACGCGGTCGCGATCGACGAAACGGCGAGGGTAAAGGTGATCGGCACCCGCAGAACGAGAAGTATGAAAAACGTCGCCAACAGGATCGTGGAGGCCGTGGAAATGTCAGGCATCGAATGACTCCTCACCAAAATCGGCTTCCTGCGCGCCCGCGTCGGTATCGTGACCGAGCAGGTCGGTAGTCGCCTCGTAGATAATCAGCACCGCCGCAAAGGGAAGGATCAGGTACAACACAGATGACGGAAGCTCCGTGGCGGGCATGATCGATCGGCTGGTGAACTGAACGAGGATCACGCCGTAGCGCAACAGTACGTACCCGAGCAGCAGCTCCGACAGCGCCTTAAGCACGTTCAGCGCTTTATCCAGCCATGCCGGAGGATTGCGAAAGAGGTGGATGCTGATGTGCAGGTTTTTTCGCACGCCAAGCGCCATAGCGATAAAGCTGAACCATACCGCCATCACCAACGAGATCTCCTCAGCCCAGAAAATCCCTGAGTTGAGAACATACCGCATAAAGACGTTGGCGGTGATAAGCAGAACCATTCCCACCAGAAGAACCTGCGCAATAACGATCGCCAACGCAAACAGGCGGTCAAAGATCCAAACCAGCCCCCGGCCGAGTGCATACATCGTCGTACTCCTCACAATCGGAACGCCCGAAAAAAAGAGACGGCCCGGTGACTGTCACCGGGTCGTCTCCGATGTTCCATCGGAAATCAGTTTACTTTACCGCGCGGACGCGTTCAACGACGGCCATCGCCTCGTCGCTCAATCCGTCGTACAACGGCTGCATCGCTTCCTGGAACTCCGCCACCGCTTCCGGGCTCAACTCGGTGATCTGGTTTCCTGCTGCACGAACAACCTCTTCCGACTCGGCGACAAAGTCATCCCATTTCTCGCGCTGATAGTCGATCGAGTCTTTCGCCGCCTGGCGGATGATCTCCTGGTCTTCCGCGCTCAGCCGATCCATCACGATCTTGCTGGCAACGAGAATTTCCGGAACCTGGGTGTGCTTGTCCAGCGTGTAGTACTCGGCAACCTCGTAGTGGCTGGTGGAGTAATAGCTCGGCCAGTTGTTCTCCGCACCGTCGATAACGCCGGTCTGCAGGGCGCTGTACACCTCGCCGAACGGCATCGGAGTTGCTACGGCACCGAGTGCCTCGACAAGACCAACCATCAGCTGGCTCTCCTGGACACGAATCTTGAGTCCTTCAAGGTCGGCAACGCTCTCGACGGGACGAACCGAGTTGTAGAAGGACCGGGCACCGGATGCGTACCATGCGAGGCCGACGAACCCGGCGTCCTCAACACTGGCAAGCATTTCGTCACCGATTTCGCCTTTGAGCACCCGCCACATGTGGTCGGTGCTGTTGTACAGATATGGCATCTGCAGCGCATCAAGCCCGGGGCTGAACGCCGCGAGGGGGCTGATGGACACGCGGGTAAAATCGATGGCGCCAAACTGCACCTGTTCAATGACGGCGCGCTCTTCACCGAGCTGCGATGAGTGGTACACCTCAATCCTGATTCGGCCATCGGTGCGCTCTTCCACGAGATCCGCAAAATACTGGTCACCCTGCGTTGTCGGGTAATCCTGGGAATGGGTCTCTCCAAGACGCAGAACGATCTGCTCCATCGCCTCCGTGGTCGGGGCGGCTTCATCAGCCGGCTCCGCCTGACCGCCGGCCCACACAACACTGCCGGCCACCATCAGAACAACAGCCATTAATCCAATCTTTTTCATACAAACCTCCTTGGGGTTGATAGGCAATGGTCCACCCCTTCCGGAAATCACGCACTATACGTTTATGCTGTTTTCTGGATTTTTGTGCTTGGACAGGGAAAAACGCACACAAAACGTTCAAGAGATCACCGCATTGCGATACTCCCGGGGACCCATCCCGAACGTTTCCTGAAAGATCCGGGAGAAATAGTTGGGATCACGAAACCCGGCGCGCTCCGCCACATCGTGAATCGCGAGGTCCGGATCACTGAGAAGCTGTTGCGCCGCCTGCAGCCGCGTTTCCCGCAGGAGGCGGCGAAAGGGACGTCCGCAATGGCGGGTCACTTCGCGACTGCAGTGACTTTCAGACAGACCCAGATAGGCGGCCAGGTCGGTCAGACCGATATCGCGGGTGTAGTGTCCGCGCAGGTATTCCGTCGTACGGCGCGCAAAAGTATCCACCGGAAGAGGCGATTTCTCCCGGATCAGCTCGCCGGTGGCGGCGAAAAACGCCACCCGCAGCTCCTTGCGGGATGCGTGGTGTGCGCCAAGGAGCACCTCCTCTTCGCGTGGTGTCGCTACACCCCGGTTGCGCGCCGACCGCAGCAGAAACCCGAGCGTCCGATTGAACTGCTCGCGCAATCCAGCAACATCGGCCGATTCGTCGCCGGCGGTCACCGTCTCCCACAACGTCTCCGCGGATTTGCGCACCTCCGCGGCGTCCCCGTGCACCAGCGCCCGGAGCATCTGCCGTTCCGCCCCTTCCGACGCGGTGGCGCCGGTCGGAACATCTGCGGGAAATCCGCTCCCTGTCACGTCCCCGTTCAGGTGCAGGCGCGCCTCACGAATCGCCCGACTCATACCTGTGATTCCCGCAAACGTCCCGGACGCGACAATCGTAGCCGGAAGAGACGTCTGCTCCAGCACGGCGTTTCGCGCCGCCGCAACCAGCTGTGCCGGTATCGGTGTGTCTCCGTCCCGCTCCGGTGAGAGTACGATAAGATACCCGATATCCCGGTGGGCGCGCCGCAAAAACCGTGCGCCGGGACGTCCCATCGCGTACTCCACCGCGCGGAGGACGCGGTGGACCACCGTACGACGTTGCGCGTCCGTCTCCAGCCGGAACGGGTACCGGGACAGATCCGGACGTACCAGAACGGCAGCGCCGGTTACGGCGGCGTATCCCAGAAGTTTAAACGCAGCAGCCAGTTCCGCCCTGTCGATATCCCCGGCGATGACATCGTCAAGCAGCTCCTGCTCCAGAAAACGGGCGACCTCGCTGAAGCGTTCCGTGACCGCCGGCGATGCCAGCGGCCGTCCCGACGGCTGGGCGGTCGGTTGGTTCCGCTCTCGGTCGATCAACCGGGACAGAATGCGTCGGATCACCTCATCGTCGACCGGTTTGACAAGATAGTCTTCCGCGTGGAGCCGAATCGCGCTCTGGGCGTATTCAAAGTAGTCAAAGGCGGTGATAAACACGATCGCGACGTGAGCGTCGTTTCTGCGAAGCTCCTCGGCAACCTCCAGACCGGATCGTCCCGGCATGCGGATATCGAGAAACGCCACGTCGATCCGTTCCGCCGTAAGAATACTGAGCGCTTCGGTACCGTTTTTGGCGGTGTACACTTGCAGCGGCGGATCCTGCCCGCGGTCCACGATATCCCGCAGCGCCGCGCGTTCCAACGGTTCGTCGTCAGCTATCAGCACGCTGAAGGCCATACGTTTCCGCCTCCTCGTTGTAGGGAATCGAGATCTCGATTCGGGTGCCGTTTCCGGGGGCACTTGTCATGTCAAAGCGCTGTTCCGGGCCAAAAAACAGTTTCAAACGCGCCCGCACGTTCAACACACCGATCCCCGTGGTGGTGTCGCCGGTCGTTTCCGTCTCGTCCGCACTGAGGAGTTCGACGGTAGTGGCGTCCATACCCGCGCCGTCGTCGGCGATGGAAATACGCAGGGTGTGATCGCCGGCGTCGGTTGTGGCGGTAACGGTGATAATCCCCCCCTTCTCTATCGGCTCAATTCCGTAGAGGACCGCGTTTTCCACCAGTGGCTGTAAGATGAGCGGTGGAATCTGAGCGGTCCGCGCCTCCGGTGCCACCGCCACCCGGTACCGCAACCGCTCCCCGAAGCGCACCGCCTGCAAGGCAAGGTACTCCTCGACGATGCGCATCTCCTCGTGGAGCGCCACGCTTCTCCGGGGGTTGCGGAGAATGTAGCGCAGGACCGACGACAGCCCGCGGATCAGTTTTTCGCTGCGCTCCGCGTTTTCAAGGCGCGCGGTCCGCGCGACACTGTTGAGCGTATTGAAGAGAAAATGCGGATTAACCTGGCTCTGCAGCGCCACCAGCTGCGCCTCCCGGAGCAACCGTTCCATACTCAGATTGGACAGTTCCTGCTGGTGCAGTTGCTGTTGGAGCTGGTGCTGGTCCTTGAGGTTGGCTACCAGTTCGCGGATCCCCGTGGTCATCCGATTAAAGGCGAGGGCTACATCCTGCAAATCGCCACTGACGGGAACTTCCATTGCGGGCCGGTCAAAATCGCCGGCAGCAAGGGCGTGAGCTTCCCGCGCCAGCCGGTCAAGCGGGCGCGTGACGCTGCGCGAAAACAGGAGCGCAAAAACGGTCAGCGCCACGCCCACCAGCAGAATACCGCTGATACCGAGGACGCGGATCGCGTTCTGCTGCCGGAGTGCCGCCTCGTATCCGCGCCGGCCGTAATTGAGCTGAATCTGGAAGAGCCGTTCCAGGTACAGATCGACGTAGCCACGAATCCGGTCCGCCCGGGCGAGAGATACAAACGCCCGGTCATCGCCGCCCTGCATCAGCCCGATCGCCTCCTGAACGGCGGCACGGTATGCGATCAGCCCGTAAAAGGTGGCCTGCAGCTCGTGTCGGCTGGGCACATCGGTAAAGCCCATCCCGTTCAGACGCCGGTAGCTCGTCTCGACCAGTTCAGCCGCCTCATCAATCCGCTCCAGCGCGGTCTCGTCGCCATGGCGGAAAAAGATCTCAACTCGTTCGTGCGTCAGCGAAAGGGCGCTACGAAGCTCCTGAATGTGGAAATAGCGGTTGAGATTCGTGCCGAACACCTCGGCGTACCGGGCGGTGACGCCGACGCTGGTTCCGATGAGGACGATGACAAACACGGTAACCACGGCGAAAAACAGCAACTGCTGACGCCGGAGGGAAAGACGTTTCAGGCGGTCGGCGATAGATACGGTCATCGTCACCGATTGTAGCACACGTGCACCGCTGAATGAGCCGGTTTGACACCGGTTTTCTTTCGGTATAGTGTGGTTTCAGAAAGGAAACGGAAGTGACTTCATCTGAACGCCGCCAGGCGGTGCTGGCTATTCTCAAAGCGCGGGACAGCGTTCGCGTCGCCGAACTGTCCACCCGTCTCGCCGTCAGCGATGTCACCATTCGCAAAGACCTGGCGCTCCTTGAGGAACAGGGCTATCTCCGCCGTACCCACGGCGGCGCGGTGCCGGCGGAGCGCTTTGACCCGAACCTGTCGCTGCCGGCGCGCCAGGCGGTAAACCAGGAGCGCAAGCGGCGTATTGCCCTGTGCGCGCGGGATCTTATCAGTCACGGAGAGACGATCTTCCTCGATTCCGGAAGCACCTGTACCGCGATCGCCGAAGCGGTGGCGGACATGGAGTTGCGGGTGGTGACCAACAGCCTGGACACACTCACCCTGCTGGCGGAGCGTCCCAACATCTCGTTACTGGTGGTCGGCGGCTCGTATCGCCATGACGCGGGGAGCTTTATCGGCCCCTGGGCGGAGCGTTCCATTGGGAGCGTCCAGTTCGACCACGCGTTTCTCGGCGCCACCGGCATCTCCGCCGACGGCCGTTTTTCTTCACAGAACAGCCTGGAGTCCCAGGTCAAGACGGCGGCGATCACTGCGGCCCGCACCAGCATCGTCGTTGCCGACGCGTCAAAGATCGGCGTGCAGGCGTTCAGCGTGTTCGCCGGACCTGAAGATATTTCAACCCTGATTACCGATGCGGATCACGCGTGCTGCCGCGCCCTGGAGGACGCCCACGTCCACGTGGTTCGGGTAGACCGAGACGATACGACAGAATGAGGAGCTACAATGAGCTACGCTGAACAGATGTTTTCCCTGACCGACGAGATCGCGATCGTCACCGGCGGTGCCGGAGTCCTGCCGTCGGCGATGGCCACGACGATGCTGCGCGCCGGCGCCCGGGTAGCCCTGTGGGGCCGCGGAACCAACCACCCCGTCCAGGAGGCGGTCGAAAAACTTGTCCGGGAAACGGGCGTATCCGCCGACCGGATGACCGCCGTCACCGTGGATACCGCCGACGAACAGGCCGTGGAAGCCGCCTTCGACCAGACCGTATCGGACTTCGGTATGCCCACCATCCTGGTGAACGGCGTGGGCGGCAACAGCGGGAAGGGCGATTTCGTCGATATCGACGTCACGGCGTTTGAACAGGTCGTCTCGCTGAACCTCCTTGCGGGCCTGGTGATTCCGCTGAAAGCGTGTGCCCGCCGCTGGATGGACGCCGGGCAAGACGCCAGCGTCATCAATCTGGCGTCCATGACCAGTTACAAGGGGCTTTCCGGCGTATGGGCGTACAACGCCGCCAAAAGCGCGGTCCTGAACCTGACCGAAGGCGCCGCGAAAGAGTTTGCGCCCCACGGAATTCGCGTCAACGGCATCGCGCCGGGATTCTTTCTGGGATACCAGAACCGCGCCCTCCTGGTCGCCGACGACCAGACCGGTGAATTGACCGCCCGCGGTCAGGCGATTATCGACCGCACCCCCTTTGGTCGTTTCGGGAAGATGGAAGACATCGAAGGCGCGACGCTGTTTCTCGCCAGTCGGCGCGCCGCCGGATTTGTCACGGGGGTAACGATTCCCGTCGACGGCGGATATCTGGTGGACAACATATGAAGCCGTTCATGAACACAGAGTTCCTGTTGAACTCAGAAACGGCACGGGAGCTGTACCACGGGTACGCCCAGAAAATGCCGATCTTTGATTTCCACTGCCATCTCCCACCGGGCGAGATCGATACAGATCAGCGCTATGAAAACCTGGGCCAGATTTGGCTGGCAGGGGATCACTACAAATGGCGGGCGATGCGCAGCAACGGCATCGACGAGCGGTTCGTCACCGGCGATGCATCGTGGAAAGAGAAGTTCGACCGCTGGGCGGAGACGGTTCCCCGCACGATCGGAAACCCGCTCTACCATTGGACGCATCTGGAACTGCAGCGCTATTTCGATATTTCGGTGCCCCTGGACCCCGACAGCGCAGAGAACATCTGGAACGAGGCCAACGCCCGCATCGCGGCGCCGGAGTTTTCGGTCCGGACGCTGCTGACGCAGATGAACGTACGCTACGTCGGCACCACCGACGACCCAACCGACGACCTGCACCACCACAAAGCGCTGGCCGCCTCGGACTACCCGGTGGTGGTGCGACCCAGCTTTCGTCCCGACAAGGCGTACGCCCTCGCCGATCCGACCGCCTACACCCGGTGGCTGGACCGGCTTGCAGAGGTCGCCGGGCTCGACACGATCGAAACGTTCGCAGACCTTCGCGAGGCGTTACGACGCCGCATCGATTACTTCGCCGAGGCGGGCTGCATGGTCAGTGACCACGCGCTGACCCTGCCGGTTAACAGGAACTACACCGAGGGCCTGCTCAACGGGATCCTTACCAGTGCACGGCGCGGAAGTGCACCTGACGCGGAGGATGTCGACGCGTTTGCGACGGCGGTTCTCGAGTTTGTTGCCCGGGAATACGCCGAACGCGGGTGGGTGTTCCAGCTGCACATCGGCGCGCAGCGCAACAACAACACGCGGATGTTCCACGCCCTCGGACCGGACACCGGCTTTGACTCGATCGCCGATGGCCCGTTGGCTGCCAGACTGGCGGGATTTCTGGATCGGCTGGACCGGGACAACGCGTTGCCCCGGACAATTCTGTACGGGCTCAATCCGCGTGACAACGAACTGCTGGCGACGATGATCGGGAACTTCCAGGACGGCTCGGTTCCCGGCAAGATCCAGCACGGTTCCGGCTGGTGGTTCAACGACCAGAAGGACGGTATGCTGCGCCAGATGACCAGCCTGGCCAACCTGGGCCTTCTCAGCCGTTTTATCGGCATGCTCACCGACAGCCGCAGCTTTCTCTCCTTCCCACGCCACGAGTACTTCCGGCGAATCCTTGCCGACCTGATTGGCGGGTGGGTTGAAGCGGGTGAAGCGCCCCACGACCTTCCGCTTCTCGGCGGGATGATACAGGATATCTGCTGGTATAATGCCCGCGATTTTTTCGCAATTGACGACGTACCACGGGAGGTATGATCCGATGAACGAACTAGTACAACTCATAGAAAACGAACAGCTTCTGGATGAAACGACACAGCAGGGACTGCACCGGCGCCTCGCCGCGCTGTCGCCTGCGGAAAGCCCGCGCCTGGGCACCGGGGTGGTGCAGATCTACCTGCGCAGTCTGGCGTGGCAGGACGGCGTGCTCTTCGGTGTCGCCCGCTACGGCCTGGAGGCGTTTGAGCACGGCGACGACGCGGTCGCGGAGGGCGCCCGGGTCCTGTTTGTCACCGCCGGTCACCGGCCCGCCGACACTTCCCTGGGAGCGCTGCGCCTGGCGGAACAGTCCCCGGCACAGCCGTGGGTTGCCACCGCCGAACTGGCCGTGGAAAACGCGCGGGCGCTTCACGATCTTTTCCCGTGGACGCGTCCGGTATCGCTGCGCGAACAGACAACCACGATCGGTATGGGCGACCGCCTCGGCATCGCCACTGCCGGGCATATCCGCGCGGCGCGGCAGTTCGACGTGTCACCGGTGCTTGCGCAGCAGAGCGTCCGGGAGAACGACTTCATCGGCCGGACCTTTGACGATGTGGTTGCCGACGCCACATGGGGTGTCTTTCAGGAGGGGTACCGCAACGGTTACGGCGCCGACGGCGATCACCTCAAGACGATCGGGGCGATCGATGTCGCTCTCGGCGCCTCAATGCCGATGATCACCCTCGATCTGACCGAGGTGATGCGCCCGGAAGTTGCCGAGTGGGACAACACGGAAGTGGATACCGCCTTTGCCGAACTGGACGAGACCTTTCGCTCGCGGGTGGAAACGGAATACGCGGGTCAGCAGTTTCACCTGGGGTCAGCGGTGGAAATCTCCTTTTCCGCCGCAGAGGCCAAGCGGTGCGCCGTCATGTACGGTCCGGCGCTCGCCTTCAGCAGGGAGGTCAACGACCACCTCGACGCGGCAACCGGCGGCGCCTACGACCTGGAGATCTCTATCGATGAGACAACCACTCCGACGCTCCCGGCACACCACCTGTTTATCGCCCGGGAACTGAACCACCGAGGCGTGATCGTGAACAGCCTCGCACCGCGGTTTATCGGCGACTTCCAGAAGGCGATCGACTACATCGGCGATATCCCGGAGTTTGAAACGCAGTTTCGGGTCCACTGCCTGATCGCCCGGGAAAACGGGCACTACAAAGTGTCGGTGCATTCCGGCAGCGACAAGTTTTCGGTCTATCCGATCGTCGGGCGCGAAACGGGAATGCGCCTGCACCTCAAGACCTCCGGAACCAGCTGGCTGGAGGCGATTAAGACGATCGCGATTCACGATCCGGCGTTGTACCGACGGATTCACACGTTTGCCGTCTCGTACTATCCCACCGCGCTGACCTTTTACCACATCACCGCCGATTTCGACGCGATTCCGCCGCTTGACTCCGTATCCGACGCCGAATTGATACAGTACCTGGAAGACGCCAACGCGCGGCAGATGCTGCACATCTCCTACGGAGGCATACTCCAGGACAAGACGCTGCGGCCGGCGCTGTACGCCTCGCTGCACCACTTTGAGGAGGAGTACGCCGAGATCATCCGGGCGCACTTTGAAAAGCATATCGGGTTGCTCGGCGCGACGCGCGTGTAGGCGCGGGCAGGCACACGATGAGTGATCAACTGATTATCCCGCGCGGCTATACGCCGCTTCTCGATCCGCGCCACACGGAGCAGGCGATCCAGAAGATCAAGAACGCGTTTCAGACCGCCCTCGCCTATGAACTGGATCTGGTGCGCGTGACCGCGCCGCTCTTCGTCAAATCCGGCACCGGGATCAACGACGACCTGAACGGTGTGGAGCGGCCGGTGCGCTTTGCGATCGGCGGGATGGGTGACAGTACCGCGGAGATCGTCCAGTCCCTGGCAAAATGGAAGCGACTTGCCCTGGCGGATCTCGCGTTTGCGCCGGGAGAAGGATTGTACACCGATATGAACGCGCTCCGCCCGGATGACCAGATGGACAATACCCACTCCCTGTACGTTGACCAGTGGGACTGGGAGCGAACGATAGAACCGGCGGACCGCACGATCGCCACGCTCACCCACACCGTTGAGATCATCTATGATGTGATCCGCCGGACCGAGCGCTACATCTGTCACGAGTACGACGTCCTGACCCCGGAGCTCCCCCGAACGATCACCTGCATCCACGCCGAGGAGCTTCGCCGGCGTTTTCCGAAGCTCTCCCCCAAAGAACGTGAGCGCGAAGTGTGCCGCGAGCACGGCGCGGTGTTCGTCATCGGCATCGGTGGCACCCTGGGGGACGGGTCTATCCACGACGGCCGCGCCCCCGACTACGATGACTGGTCTACCGAGGACCACGCCACCGGCCTGCCCGGGCTCAACGGTGATATTCTGGTGTACAATCGCGTCCTCGACATGGCGTTTGAACTTTCGTCGATGGGAGTGCGCGTGGATCCCGCAGCGCTTCGGCACCAGCTTGCGGTTCGTGGTATGGAGGAACGGGCGGAACTGCCATTTCACCGGCGGCTGCTTTCCGGGGAGCTTCCCGCTTCGATCGGTGGCGGCATCGGACAGAGCCGTCTGGCAATGCTCTATCTCCGCAAAGCGCATATCGGGGAGATACAGGCGAGCATCTGGCCGGAGGACATGGAAACAACGTGCCGCGCAAACGGTATTCCGTTACTGTGAGTGCATCCGCGAGGTCCGAGCACCAACAAGGGAGATTACACTGATGGAACGCTACACGATACAGACCGATGCCGCACCCGCTGCGGTCGGCCCCTATTCCCAGGCGGTTGTTCTTGACCGCATCGTCTATACCTCCGGCCAACTTCCCATGGACCCGGAGACCGGCGCGCTGGTTCCTGCCTCCATTGAGGTGCAGACGCGCCGGGTCCTCGACAATGTACAGGCGGTCCTGGAGGCGTCCGGTTCGGATCTGAACCACGTCCTGAAGATCACCTGCTTCATCTCCGACATGGAGAACTTTGCCGCGATGAACGCGGTCTACGCGGAGTACTTTCCCGCCGAACCGCCGGCACGTTCGTGTGTTCAGGTTGCGCGACTGCCCAAGGACGCAATGGTGGAAATTGAGGCGGTGGCGATGCGAGTGGAACCGTAATACCCGCTCTTGCTGGTAATTTCGCCGGCGCAACAGTATATTTCCCCACGATGAGTAGGCTTGAAGTGAGTGGGCTTGTAGAGAACAAAAACGTGCGCCAGCGCCCGGACGAAGGGTTTCGCCGCTGGTTTCTGAACGACTATTTCGACGTAATCGTGTGGTACGAGTCTGCCGCCGGGGAGATGACGGGGTTTCAACTCTGTTACAACCGCAGCGTTGATGAGCGCGCGTTTACGTGGCAACGAAACAAGCGGAGCAGCCATTTTGTCTCCAGCGGCGCCGATGAACGCGGCACGCCGTGGATCGCCACCGCGGTTCTGCACGGTGATGCGGGCCCGGTCCCGCCGGATGTTCTGGACCGGCTGGAACGTGAGCAAGGCCACCTCGACGAGGACCTCCTGCGCTTCATCATGGAACAGGCGACATCGTACAACGACAGCTACCAGAGGGACGGATCACAATGAAAAACAACGTACGTACCAACCGATCGACACGACCACACCGAGTCGTGCGCGCTGTTGTGCTCGCGATATTTCTCATCGGTGCCGTCACGGCGTGCGCCTCCGCCGGTGGATCCCGGGAGAAGACACCTGCAGAGCCGCCGACAACGCCGGGGCCGGTAACCGGCACCATCGTTGCCCTCGACTCGACCGACGCCGGTGATCAGCTGGTTACCGTTGAGCGCGCCGACGGCTCGCGTGTGTTTGTTGAGGTTCCTGAGCGCCTGGCCGCGTCGCTGCGCCTCCAAATCGGTGATGTGATCACCAGCGAGGAACACCGGGAAACGCGAGATGGTGAACGGGTACGCGTTCAGCGCCTGAACGTCGAACGCGGGTAGTGCGCCTGTCGGCTGATCACTCCTCGTCGCCGGTAACAAACTGACCGACTCGGGATTCCAGTTCGCGGGCAGCGGAGGAAACTCCGGAGATCAACGTCCTCACCTGGGAAATTTCCCGGTCCATAGTATCGGTCTGACCGGCGATCGTATCTATCTGTTCTTTCACCGTCTGTGACGCCGTGTCCATCGCCTCAAGCGCCCCCTGGATCGCCTCGGCCTCGGTGTGTGCGGTTTCAATTCCGCGCCGCGTTGCCCGAGAGGTTTCGGTCAGCGCACCAACCGCTTCACTCACCTCCCGGTGCCGCTGTTGCAGGTGCTGCCCCTGCGTTGCGATCTCCTCAAGCGCGCCGTTTACCCGGACGATCTCCGTATCGAACTCGTTGAAATCTGTTTTGCTGCGGCGCGAGATTTCCGAGGCATTCTGGATACTCTGGCTCAGCTCCTTGAGAACGTGTTCGATATTCTGGGCACTCTCTTCCGCCTCGGAGGACAATTTCTGGATCTGATCCGCAACGACGGCAAAACCGCGTCCCGCGTCCCCGGCGTGCGCCGCTTCTATCGCCGCGTTCATCGCCAACAGTCCAGTCTGTTCGGCAACGCCCTGAATCAGCCCGATAAACTCGTGGATCGCCTCGGCCCGCTGGGCCGTTGCCTGCATCAGCTCATCCGATTCCTCAAGGCTCGCGCTGGAGCGTTGAGTTGCACTGTGCAGCGCCGCAGCCGCATCCCGCGCCTCCCGCGCGTTGGACACGCTGGTTTCCATCGCCCGGTCCATCGCATCCAGTGCCGTACCGGCGGCGTCAACCGAGCGCTCCTGCAGTTCCACGTGTTTTTTCAGATCTCTCGTCTGACCGGCTATCCCGGTGACCCCCTCCCGGGAGCGGGCGATCTCCCGGTACAGCTGTTCCATGCGGTCCCGCATCGCAGTGGTACCATCCGCAATCGCCCGAAACGTGTGTTCCGCATTCGCAGCGAACGTATCCAGTCGCTCCCCGGTTGAAACGGTCGTTGTGGCGTCTTCTTTGAGGGCGTTGATGATCTCCCGGAACTGCGCGATCAGCGAGTTGACCGCATCGGCGATCGCGCCCAGTTCATCCCGCCGGAACACCGGTACGGAGACGCTGAGATCACGGTCACGCGCGGCGCCGAGGGCATCTCCGATCGGTCGAACCGGTCGCAGAATTCGGTTGAGGATCACCGAAAACAGGGCGAACAGGAGCAGTGCCGCACCACCGACAGCCAGTGCCATCTTCACAACCAGCCGCCGCACGCCGGCAAATCGGACGTCATTGTGGATAAAGTAGCCGGTATACCAGTCCCACGGCTCGTAGTACGAGTACGCTATCCACCCCGCAGCCGCCTCGTTATCGATTGTGAAATCCCCCCGCGGTTCAGTCGTCTCAGTCAGGCGGGGTGCCAGCACGTCGCCGTACACCGTTTCGGAGAGTTCACTTTCCGGTAGAAACAGAATCGTTTCACCGTCGCCGTTAACGATAAAGGGATACGCCCGCGTTTCACCGGAGCCGATGTAGCGCTCTTCAAGCTCACGGATCACGTCCTGTTGCACCGCGTCGACAGCCTCACTGGCGGTGCTGACCGCATCGACCGCGCCGTAGTCGTACTCGAAGTTCCGAATCCGCTCCCGGTAATCGGTCCGGTCCAGGTTGGTAATCTCTGCTCGCATCGATACGCCGGCAAGCATGATTGTCAGACCAGCCAACGTCAAAATGGCAACTCCTGCAGCGAAAAACAAAGGGAAACGAATAGATCGGCGCATGGCACCAGCATACACATTTTTTCTGTCCGATGCCAGAAACGACCGTTCCGTGACCGGCGTAAAGCGTAGCCGACCGCCCTGTCTTTTGGGTACTGTTACAGTATGGCGCTCCCACCACTGACAACGATCACCTTTTTTCGGCTCTCACCACGCAAACGGTGGTGGGCGTTCAGCCGGATGCGCACCGGCCCGGCGGAGCTCAACACGATTCCGGGCGTACGGTTTGCCCGCCTCATGGGCACTGGCCGTGGCATCGGGTTTGATCCGCGTCCGAATTTCCGGGTGTACAGCGCGCTGGGGGTCTGGGAGTCGGCTGCGGCGTGCCATGCGTTTCTGAACGGACCGTGGATGCGGGAATACCGCCGCCGTTCGGAGGAAGTTTGTACGGTGCTGCAATATCCAATCCGGTCCAAAGGCACCTGGGGTGGGACCAACCCGTTTGAACCATCAACCTACCAGCCCCGCACCGCCGTCAGAGGGGTAATCACCCGTGCGACGATCCGTACCGCCCAACTGGTCCGGTTCTGGCGCGCGGTACCGAGGACGAGCCGCGCCGCCGGACGAGCCGAGGGGCGTCTGTTTTCCCTCGGAATCGGGGAAGTGCCCCTGGTTCAGCAGGCGACGTACAGTCTGTGGGAAAACGAGGAGGCGATCAAACAGTTTGCCTACCGCACCCACGCGCACCAGGCGGCAATTCGCGACACCCACCGGTACGACTGGTACAGCGAAGAGCTCTTCGCCCGGTTTGCACCGGTTGCCACAATCGGAACGTGGGACGGAGCGCCCCTCGCACGGGACGGTGAAATCAGCGCGTATGCGGCCGTGCCTCCACTAACTGAACTCCAAGCGGTACTATCCCTTCCAGAAGAAAAAGCGGCGCCGTAACGATCCGTCCCGCCATGAACGGGAGAAACCGCTGCTCCATCGACGCGGTCCAGTCGATCCCGATCTGTTCCATCCGGCTCATCCACCACAGCGCGTAGGTATCCAGGGTTCCCCGGGTGGTTCGTTTTACCACCTGCCAGCCGGCACGTTCCAACGTCGCGGCAAGGGTTGATCCGGAGTACACCGCTGTGTGTCGCGGCGCATGCCACCCTTCCCACGCCGCTCCAAACAAGCGGCGGGACAGACCGTTCAGGTCGGGTACTTCCACCAGAAGCCGCGTGTCCTCATGGGCGATCTCGCGCATTCGCCGGAGCGTATCCACCGGGTGATAGTCGTGCTCAAGGTAGTGCCACATCGTGATGAGGTCGTATTGGTGGTCCGTCACAAAATCGACCGGATCGGTCTGAATAAGGCTCAGGCCGTGCCAGCGCTCGGGCGTATCGCGCCAGCCGGAATCCACGAAGTCGATCCCCGTCGCATGGACGCCGGGCACCCTGTCCACGAGCTGTCGCAGAAACGTCGGGTGTCCACAGCCCACGTCCAGCACCCGACCGGCAGCGGTATTGCGTCCGCCGGTGATGGCCCTGCTGAGGGCGCGGCGCACCCGGCGCACGCGACGGCGGTCGGTTATACCCTGACCGCGAGCGGCAATACCCTCGTATCGTCCCCAGGCACCGGGACCCCGATACGGGAGGTAATAGTCGGGATAGTATTGTCCAAGATGCTCCGGGGGAACCGCGGGATTAAGATACGTGAGACCGCATTGCGAACACCGGGTAAACGAAAACCGCTCACCCGTGTCCGGAAACATGTGAGCAGCGGTCTGGATCACCAGCTCCGCAGAGTCTCCATCGGCCCCGCAGACGGGACACGGAATCGTCGCGTCGGACCGCAGGACGTTCAACCGGGATACGCCAGGTGAACGGAGTAGCCCATGAAAAACGAGAGGCTCCCGGCAAGCACGAAAAGGTGCCAGATCACGTGGTTAAACGGCAGCTTACGCCAGACGTAAAACACCACGCCGACGGTGTAACAAATCCCGCCGGCAAGCATCCAGAGCATGAAGCCCGTCGGGACCATTTCCATCATCGGCTTGATTGCAATCACCATCACCCACCCCATGGGGAGATACAACAGGTCGGTGATGATGTGGTGCTCGCGAAACACCATCGTCTTGAGAAAGATGCCGATAATTGCCATCGACCAGACGATGCCGAACACCGTCCAGCCCCAGGGGCCGCGCATCGCGGTGAGGGTTACCGGCGTGTACGTCCCGGCGATCAACAGATACACAAACGCCTGATCGACGATCCGCAGATAATACCGAATCCGCGGCAGGGCGGCAAAACTGTGCACCAGCGCGCTGGAAAGGTAGAGCAGAATCTGACTGACTCCGTAAATCGTGTATGCCGCGTACTTCCACGGGTCGGGGTCCATGTTGGTGAGCATGATCAGCGCCACAAACGCGGCGATCGCCAGTCCCGCACCGATCGCATGGGTCAGGCTGTTGAAGATCTCCTCGATCGCGTTGCCGCTTTCGTATCGGATTTCATGGGGATGAATCGCTTCGGGCAGTTCCGCATGCATACGCCCGACTCTACCAAAAAACCGAAGCCGGGGGTAGTGACCGGGTGGTGGGAGCGACCGGCCTATACCGCCCCGAACTCGATCAGTTGCCGAAAGTGCTCGGTTACCGTATCGGATGTCTCCCGGTATTCGATCCCCAGAATCTCACGACTCCGGGTGTTGTCGATCTCAAACGGAATACCCACGTTGGTACTGACGTAGCGCCGGGGAATTCCCACCCGCGGCCCGATAATCCACAGGAGCCACTTCGGGACACGCCCCTTTGGAAACGGATAGCTGGAGCCGATCCGTTCGCGCAGAATTTTCGCAATCTCCGGGAAGGAGGCGACCCGACCGGAGAGGATAAACCGCCCGGCGGCGTTTTCCCGCTCCGCAGCGCGAATGTGGCCAAGCGCCACGTCGCGCACATCCACGAAGCCGAGGTAGATTTCCGGCGCTCCCTGCCGAAACGAGCCGTCGCCAAGCTGACGCATAATGGACACGGAGGTGCCGTCAAGCCGCCGGGACAGGGCCGGTCCGACGATAAACGCGGGATTGATCGTTACCAGGGACCAGCGCTCCTGTTGACCGTCGAGCTCCCAGGCGGCCCGCTCCGCCAGCGTCTTCGAGTACGAGTAGGTCTCATGTTCCCGGGTGCTGGTCCGATTCCAGCGCGTCTCGTCGACGCGGCGGTCCGGATAGTCCAGCGCCTCCCGGGCGTCCCCCATGATCGCCGCAACACTGGAAGTCAGGACGACCCGCCGTACGGAAGCGTTCCGGTTCACCGAGGCAAGAACGTTTCGCGTGCCGTCTACCGCCGGCTGAAGCAGTTGCACGTCCGGGTCGGTGATGTTGTCCCGGACAAATGGCGAGGCGCTGTGAATCACTACGTCCGCCCCGTCGGTCACCTCGTCAAATGCGCCCGCCTCCAGCAGATTCGCGCGGTACAGGGAGAGGCGTTCCTGCCCCTCCAGAGCTCGCAAATGACCGCATCGTTCTGTGTCGTCCGGGTCCCGCACCGTTCCACGCACCGTGTGCCCCGCATCAAGAGCGCTTTTTACGATCCAGCTCCCCAGATACCCCGACGCGCCGGTCACGGCGATCGTCAGTTTTTTATTCGCTTCGTTCATCGGTGCGAAAGTACCCACTCCCGCGACCCGCGGCAAGCGCCGCAAAACGGGGCGGAATTATGAGAAATGTGAAAAGACTGAACTGTCCTCCACGAAGCATATTTTTTGTGTTATTATACCCGGTATGGGTGATAACCATGGTTTCTGGACAAAACACGACGATTGGATCACGGTAACCAAAGACCATGTGACTGTGATTCTCGATGCCCCGGAACGTTTTGGACTGACCCGGACGGCGATCGAAGAGATCTACGCGGCGCATGGAGAAAAATCGGGAACGAAGGCCGAGCCCGGGACGATGTAATCCGGCGAACAATCGAAAACGGATGGGTCCGAATCAGACGCTACAACAACCTGGGCGTGCGCATCGTTGTGCAGGGTACTCAAATAGACGCGCAGATCACTTCAATACCCGATTTTGTGGCGGCTATCCTCGCACGTGATCCGGTGGACGGGTCGGCAACGGTGGTGATCAACGACCTTGCAAACGGGGATTCACGCACATTCCAGGTAGGCGCATCCGGCGTCACCGATGACGTGGAAGGGGATCTGAACGCGGAGTGATCCGTGGTGCGCGGGAGGCATTCCGTCCCGCACGGAGCATACGTCGGGATCCGTGGGCCTGAGCTCTTCACCGACACGCCCCAAGGCGTTATAGTGCGCTTCTATGGAATGGCGAGCAAGTCATATTCTGGTGAAGGAAAAGGGTCTGGCCGACCAGATTCTCAAGAAGCTGAAAGGCGGCGCCCGGTTTGAAGCGCTGGCGCGTGAGTTTTCCACCTGTCCGAGTAAGTCCAAAGGCGGCGACCTGGGATGGTTTGGGCCGGGGAAAATGGTGAAACCGTTTGAAGAATCGTTGGTACGCCTGCGCCGCAACAAGGTGTCCGGGGTAGTCCGCACCCAATTCGGGTATCACATCATTAAAAAGACCGGCGAACGATAGCAGGTGATTGCCCTCGGCGAACGGTGTACCTATCATTATGCTTCAGTATGCGATCACTGCAAAACTTCTTCAGCCTTCCGACCCGTCGTGCCGCGATTATCTCACTGGCGGTTCTGGCTTCAGTTTCCTGCGCCGAACCGACCACGGTGGACGCGGGAGAATCCGATGAAGCCGGCCGGATCGCGCCGCCGGCACTGATCGTCGACCCGGAGGTTGCTGCCGCCGCGTGGTATGACGGCGACCACGCCACCGCCGCGGAAATCTACCGGCGGCTGGTAGCGGAGCACCCCGAGAATCAGGATTATCGTCTCAGTCTCGTGGTGCTCCTTCGCGAGGCGGGAAAGATCGAGGAGGCGCTGCGGTACTCTGATGAACTTACCGGAGCGTCGGCGGTAGAGCATGAAATGAATCTGGCGCTCGCAGGTGTCGACGCGGATCTTGACGCCGACGGCGATTTCGATGTGGATGCCGATACTGCGGCACCCCTCAAACCGACGACCGATCCCGACCGGCACAGTTCTGCGACGTCGCGCTACCACTTCTGGCGGGGCATCCGCTCTGTTACCGGGGGGGCGTACTCCCGGGCAACGCACCATTTCACCCGTGCCCTCGAGGTCGCCGAGGAAGGCCACTTTCCCTACGCCCACTACGCCCTGGGACGTCTGGCGGCGGGTCGCGGGGATTTCGCGGCCGCCCGGGAGGCGTATCGCAGCGCCCTGCAGCAGGACCGAAATCTGACCGAAGTCTTCCTTGCCCTGGCGCAGGCACACTGGGAGCTGGGCGACTACCGCGCCGCGTGGGATCAGCTGGAGCGGGCACGGATCGCTCTCCCGTGGAACGAGAGGATCCCGGAACTTCTGGCCGAGTGGGAGGACCAGCGCCCTGCACTGACCGCCGACAGGGAGACCCGGGATGCAGAACGCCGGGCCGCCGCGACGCCGCCACGGGTGGCAGTCGCAACCGATCAGTACCAGGATGGGGAAGTGCTCCGGGTGGGGCTGGTGGAGAACCTGGACTCAGTGTATTTGAAAACCGGAGGACCGTTTGTTCTCTCCGCCGGCGGAGAGGCTGTGTACGAAAGCACCGCCGCCACTGGACCGGAGGTTCTCCAGGTCAGCTCCGACGGGCGGGTGATCACCATGACCCGGGAAGACGGCGACCGGCTCTACAGCGGCACTGAATCTGTCCGCGTGGGATATCGCGACCGCACTTACACCACCACTGTGTTTGACATGACCTACGGGCACGGCCAGTTCTCCTCGGGACGCGAGGACCGCAGTTACCGCGGCAAGATTGAGATCCTCCCGCGGGACGACGTTTTCACGGTGATAAACCGCCTCTCCGTGGAGGAATACCTGTACAGCGTCGTTCCGTCAGAGATGCCCGCGTGGTGGCCCCGCGCCGCCCTGGAAGCGCAGGCGATCGCCGCGCGCTCGTACACGCTCTATCCGCGCAACCGCTACGGAGAGCGCGGATTCGATCTGCTCAGCTCGGTAACCTCCGCCTACTATCCCGGCGTCACCAATGAGCATCCCCGGACCACAGACGCAGTTGATGCCACCCGCGGACTCGTAGTGCAGGACGGAAGCAGGCCGCTGGACGCCGTGTACAGCGCCAACCACGCCGGCTACGCCGAGGCCGCCGGGAGCGTCTGGGGATGGCCCAATTCACTGGTTGCCACCTCGGACCCCCTCCTCCCGGAACTGGACTCGTATCGAAGCCCCGCCGAGGTATACCTATGGCTGGTCTCAAGGCCGGACAGCTATTCCGGGCGTCCCCCGTACGCCGGACGCAGTTCGTACCGCTGGGAGCTCCTGGTTCCCCGGGAGACGATCGAGCAGCGCCTCACCGATTCCGGTCAGTCGGTGGGGACCGTTGAGAGCATATCGCCCGGCCCGCGGGGCATCACCGGCCGGGTGGAGTCGGTGACGATTCACGGAGGCGACGGAGAAACTGAAGTTCACCGGGACGCGATCCGCTCGCGGCTGGGCGGCTTGCGAAGCAATCTGTTTGTCGTCAGTTCATACTCCGGCGAGGACCGCTCTAATGCCCCCGGCTACTTCTACTTCCAGGGCGCCGGTTGGGGTCACGGGGTGGGGCTGGATCAGACCGGTGCAGCGGGTATGGCGGAAGCGGGATTTGATGCGGAAGCGATTTTGAACCACTA
>JAQIBO010000222.1 GCA_027859055.1 Spirochaeta sp. | reverse complement strand
CCTCACGAACGGCGAAACCGATCGAAAGAACCACAGCCCGCCCCATCGCCGCTGCATCATGTTCCGCACCGAGACCGATAAACATACCCCGTTGAAACTCCCACGCCGCGCCGCGATGCACCGATGGAAAAAACCAGGGAATTCCCGCTTCGTCAGAAGTGTTCAGGATATCGAGCATCATCTCGCCGTAGTCGCGACTGCCCTGTCCGCTGATCTCCCGGAACCATTCGAACAGAAGTCCCGTGGACGACAGGATCCCGGCGATATTGTAGTACCCCGGTATTACGTGGGGTAACGTTCTGACCCCGGGGTATTGCAGACGCTCCGCGGCGCAGTGGTTGATACCCTCGGACGTACCCGCCCGATCGCACGTCTTTCCGGGAACCAGCGTATCGGTTCCCACCAGACTCATGAGAAAATCCGAGCCGGCCGCTACTACCGGCGTCCCCGCCGGAAGACCGATCCACTCAGACGCTTCACCGGTGATCGTTCCCACAACGGTCCCGATCGGGACAAACGGCGGAAGTCGTTGTGGATCGATCGCGTACCGTCCGACTTCCTCGGAATCCCATATAAATGCAGAAAACTCGTCGCTGGGTGTAACCGCAACCGCCTCCCCGGTCAGGCGATACAGCAAAAACTCCGGAAACGGCAGGTACCACCGCACGCGGTCGGCAACCGGTGATTCCGCCTCGAACCACGCGATTTTGGGGAGGTAAAACGAACGGGTGTCCACAACCGTGCGGGTACGTCCATCCATCCAGAGCAACGGACGGTCAAGAACGGTTCCCGAAGCGTCGACGGCAACAACTGTCGGTCCGTTACCGCTGACAACCAATGCGTCAATCGTGTAGTGAGCCGCAACGTGCGGGACGGCCTGTTTCAACGCCGCCACCCAGCGATGCGCGTCAAAGGCGTCGCTCCGTTCCGACGGGCCCATAATACGGTGACGCCCCTGGGCAAGAACACGCCCATCCGCGGTCATGACCGCGGCTTTGATGCTTGATGTTCCAATATCGATAACAAGAAGCGTCAGTGCTGAAGGTGTATCGGTACTCACAGTATCGACGAGGCTACCACCCCGCCGCGCGCCGGTCAATCTTGCAGGAGTACCTGCCAATCTTGTCCCGCAGCGGGAGAAACGGTACATTCACGGTATGAAACAGACATTTTCACTGTCCGCGTTGCTGCTCCTGATTCCGGCACTTCTGGCATTCGCCGCCGGAGCGGGAGAAGCGGCTGAGGATTCCAGCTTTGATATCGGTGTATTTGTTCCCGGCGTTGTTGACGGGAGTCCCACCTACGAAATGCTGGTTGCCGGCGTACAACAGGCAGCCGACGAGGTCGGGGACACTACCGTGGCGGTTATTGAGGGCGGCTTCAACCAGTCGACATGGGAAGAGGGTATGATGTCGATGGCCGCCGGCGGCTCCTATGACCTGATCGTCACCTCCAATCCAAGTATGCCGGAGATTGCGGCAACCGTTGCCGACGCGGTCCCGGAGGCGCGCTTTCTCATCCTTGACGGATATCTTTCCGATCACCCGCAGATTCACACGATCCTCTTCAACCAGCAGGAACAGGCCTTCCTGTGCGGCTATTTCGCCGGTCTTGTAACCACCAGTGAGATGTCCGGCGTCAACGAGGCGGCACGTGTCGGCCTCCTTGCCGGACAGGAATACCCGATCATGAACGAGGTGATTCTGCCGGCCTATGAGATGGGACTCGACGCGATCGCCTCGGACGGACAGGTCGACTTTCGCGTTCTCGGAAACTGGTACGACGCCGGCAAGGCGCAGGAAATTGTCGCCGACATGGTCGCTCAGGGAAGTGACGTCGTCCTGACCATTGCAGGCGGTGGCAATCAGGGAACAATCTCCGCCGCCCGGGAGCGTGGCGTCCATGTCATCTGGTATGACGACGCCGGTTACGACCAGGGCCCCGGTGTGGTGGTCGGATCGTCATTTGTCCGCCAGGATGTGGCGACGTACGAGGCAACCCGTGCCGCGATCCAGGGCGAGCTGCCCTTTGGCACCGCCCGTATCCTGGGCGTCGCCGATGAGGCGGTCAGTTTTGACACGGAACATCCGGTCTTTCAGCAGAACGTTCCCGCCGCGATCGGCGCCGAGATGGAGGCGCTCCTGGAGCGCATGAAGAGCGGCGAACTGGAGCTGCCGATGCCTGTCCCGAGGTCGTAACCGCCGTGGCGGCACATCTTGAGGCGATCGGTATTGCAAAGTATTACGGGGCGGTGTGCGCGCTCCAGGACGCCTCGATCACGATAGCTCCGGGCAGCGTTCACGGGCTTATCGGCGAAAACGGTGCCGGCAAGTCAACGCTGATGCGCGTTCTGGCCGGGATAGAGGCTCCCGACGCCGGGGAGATCCGGACTGTCGGAGCAGACGCCCGGGTAAACGCGATACGGTGCGCGATCGTACCGCAGTACCCGCGAATGGCGGCAAGCGTGCCGATGTGGCAAAACCTGCTCCTTGGCGCGGAGCCGCGGTGGGGCCCGTTTTTTCACCGCCGCCAAGCCAGGACGGTACTGAACGAGACTGCGGCACGCTACGGAATTTCTCTGAACATCGACGCTCCCGCCGGCCATCTCAACGGCACCGAAATTCGCCTCGCCGCTCTGCTTGCCGCGATCGTCCGGACCCCGGATCTTCTGATACTGGACGAACCGACGGTGGGGCTTGCCCATACCGACCAGGAGGCAATTCTTACCACCCTTGCGGCCCTCAGTGACGCCGGTATCGGTATTCTGTACATATCCCACGATCTTGCAGAGGTAAGCCGCGTCTCCGACCGGGTCACCGTGCTTGCTCACGGCGCATCAGTTGCCCAACTTGACGGTCCGGTGACCCCGGATCAACTTGCAGATGCAATGCTTGGCGCAACTTCCGCCGAATACGTTGCCGATACCGCGTGGCGGAACGATCGGACCGACACGTTCAAGCCCACGGGATTTGAGGACGGCATCCGGTGTGAGGATGTGCTGATCGCCGACCCTGCCGGCGGACGAACTGTCGGACCGTTGTCGATGACCGCTCCGTCCGGGCGCATCACCGCGATAACCGGCGTTCGCGAGTCCGGTCTTGATCTGGTAGAGGCGTATCTCTCCGGTGAGACGGCCGCGCGGGCCGGGTCCGTTCACGTGGACGGCAACCGGCTTTCCGCCCGGATCGACCCGGCGGAGCTGCGGCGAAAGGGACTGGTGTTTGTACCATCCGATCGCTTCCAGGTCGCCGCGGCCCTGGACGGCAGCGTTGAGGATAACGCAATTCTTCGGGAACGAGCGGAAGTCCACCCCGGAGGAATCCGCACGACCCGGCAATCAAAGGGCGTCACTCACGCGCTGCTCTCGCGGTTCGGCATTTCCGCCTCCCGTCAGATCCCCCTCGGTTCACTGTCCGGAGGCACGATCCAGAAGCTGATTCTCGCCCGGGAACTTGAGCGACCCACCCCGGGGTGCGTTATCGCCGAGCCGTTTGCGGGACTGGATATCCCCAGTCAGAAAATGCTTGCGGACATGCTTCGTGAGATCGCCACCAACGGTTCAGCGGTCCTCGTTCTCAGCTCAACCGTTGAATCTGTCATGGCCGTCGCCGACGACATTTACGTTCTTGCCGGCGGAGAGCTCGGCGGGCCCTATCCGCCCCACGCCACTGCGGAGATTAACCGCGCCGTCGCGGGACTCACCGCAACCGGTGCGGGAGGAGCCCGATGATACGCCCGCAGACGACGCTGTTCAGTTCGATCTTTGCCGCCACTGCCGCTCTCGCCACGGTGGTCGTTGTCATTTTACTGACCGCTGCGTCCCCGGCGGAAACGTTTGGAACGTTCATCTTTGGTCCGTTCAGCAACCGCTACGCCCTGGGCAATTTCCTCTCCGTGGCAAGCCTGCTCGGCCTCACCGGCGCGGGGGTTGTCATCGCGTTTCGGTCAGGAGTATTCAACCTCGGTGGCGAGGGCCAGGTATACAGCGCAGCGCTGATGACCACCGTTCTGTTCACTCTGACTCCGATACCCTCCGTTCCGGCGATTCTCATCGCGGCCTCCGTTCCGATGTTCATCGCAGGACTGTCGGGGTGGCTGTTCCATAAGACCGGTGCGGACGAACTGATCACCAGTTTTCTCTTTTCCGCGGCACTGGTACCGGTCATCGACTATCTTATCGTCGGGCCACTGCGGGATCAGGAAACAAGCCTTCTGGCAACGCCGGCGGTGCCGGAGGGTGCACGCCTCATGCAGCTGCTCCCGCCGTCAACGCTTTCAACGGGGCTCGTCTGGACGCTCCTCGCAGTGGCGCTATTGTGGTTCGTCTTGCACTGGACGTTATTGGGGTATGAGCTGCGCATCGTCGGATACAACCGCCGCCTCGCCCGATACGCTGGCATTCCCGTGGGCTGGTATACAACGTTGCCGATGGCGCTCTCCGGATTCCTCCACGGCCTCGCCGGCGTCATTCTGGTCCTGGGCGTTCATCATCGCAGCATCGTTGGATTTTCCGGCGGCCTTGGCTGGAACGGGATCGCCGTCGCGCTGATCGCCCGCAATCGCCCGGGGCTGATCGTTCCCGCCGCGATCTTTTTTGCATATCTGAGCGCGGGAGCCCGCGCCGCGGTTCTGGAAAACCAGACGACCTGGGAATTGGGATCGCTGGTTCAGGGAGTGGTCTTCCTGTTCGTTACCGCCGATCTCCTGAAACGACGACACCGACGCACGACCGCTTCGGGTACTACTGAAACCGGAGGCACCGCGTGATCGCTCAGGTTCTGCAGAGTAGCGCAATTCTGCTGGTCGTTGCCCTCGGCGGACTGATCTCCGAACGGGGCGGCATACTGAACATCAGTCTGGAAGGGATGATCGGGGCCGGCGCGTTCGCCGCCGTTGCCGTTGCGATGCTGGGAGGGTCCCACGCCGGAGCCCTTGGTGCCGGTGTCTTCGCGGGGGTCGTTTCGGCACTCCTGTTTGCACTGTTCGCGTTAAGATGGAACGCCAATCCGTTCATCGTCGGGCTTGCGATCAACGTCCTCTCCGCGGGAGCGCTGCCGCTGTTGTCGGAGATTCTGTTTGCGAGCCGCGGCGCGCTTCGTCCGGACATCGATGCGATCAACGTCTGGACGGTAGTGGTGATCGCCGTGGCCGCTGTCGGGTTCACCCATCTCCTGTTGTACCACTCCGTTCCCGGTATCCGGCTGCGCGTCGCCGGGGAACAGCCGGAGTGGTTACGGGCGCAACAGCTGGGGGTTAAGCGGTATCAGTTTCTGGGACTGATCGGCAGCGGCGCGCTCAGCGGCCTCGCCGGTGCGCTTCTGGCGCTCCGCATCGGGGTATACCTGCCCAATATCAGTTCGGGCCGCGGGTGGATCGCCCTGGTGATCGTGTATCTTGGTTATCGTAGCCCGATCGGCCTTGGCGTGGCGGCACTCTTTTTCGGTGCAATCGAGGCGCTCTCGGTCCGGGCCCAGTCGGTACTGGGAGTGCCGCCGACCGTTCTTCTGGCGCTACCGTATGTGCTCACCGTGGTCGCCTTTGTCAGTTATTCGGCGTTTCGCCGGCTGCGGTTCCGGTAGCGGGGCGAACGGTGGTGATCTCACCACCGGGATAGATCGTGTGCAACGCGCGGCTGTGTCGTTCGCTGAGCCGTTCCATGGTGGTTATGAGATGAGCGCGCCGCTCCTGTGGAGCGTTCAGGTTCAAATTCCCCGGCGTGCCGGTTCCCCGTCGCCGGGCGAGTGCCTCCTGCGGCTTCGGTAGTTCCTGCTCCCGATAATCCGCCGCGGCCTGCCGATACGCCTCGCGAAACGGGACCCCCTCCTCCACAAGACGGTAGGCGTAATCGGTGGCAAAGACCTCAGCGTTCAAGGCGTCCCGCATCGCATCCCGCTCCGGCTCCAGCCGGGTCACCAGGACGGTGGCAACCTCAAGCTCCTCTTCCACCGCAGACAACGCGCGCAGCAACGGTTCCTTGGTGTCCTGCAGGTCACGGTTGTATCCCGAAGGAAGTCCCCGGACCACCGAACGACACTGCTGCGCCCAACCGTCCACCACTCCCGCGCGGGCACGTAACAGCTCGAGCGCGTCGGGATTCTTTTTTTGCGGCATGATGCTGGAACCGGAGCAGAGCTCGTCGGGAAGCGTTACGTAGCCGACCTCCGGCAGGGAAAAGATAATCAGATCCTGGGCCATGCGCCCCAGCGTTGCGGCGATCGCGGCGAGGGCACCCACGATCTGTCCGTCCAGGGTGCCGCGGGAGTGCTGCACCGCCAGCACGTTGTTCTGCACCTCCGGAAAGCCGAGCTGATCCGCAACAAACTCCCGGTCGAGGGGTAACGGGGTACCGTAGCTGGCGGCGGAACCGAGGGGGCTGCGGTCGTTCAGCCGCGCAACGGTCAACACAAGCTCCATGTCGTCAAGAAGCTGCTCCGCCCAGGAAGCGAGCCACAGGCCAAAGGTTGAAAGCATTGCGATCTGGAGATGGGTGCGGCCGGGCATCACCGTTTCCGCCTCTTCGGCGGCGCGGTCCAGCAACGCGCCGATCAGCGTGGCGCCGCGTTCAACGATCGCGATCAGTGCCTCCCGCGTATACAGACGTGTTGCCGCGGTGACCTGGTCGTTGCGACTGCGTCCGGTATGCACTTTTTTGCCGATATCACCGAGAGCGGCGATCAGGCGACCCTCGATCGCCGTGTGGCAGTCCTCATCGCTGCGGTCGATTTCCACCGCGCCAACCGACCCGGCGGTCGCAATTTCGGTGAGAGCTGTACAGATTTGATCGGTCTCGTCGGCGGGAATCAGGCCGACGTGCCCGAGCATACGCGCGTGGGCGATGCTTGCCGTCGCGTCCGCAACGACCAGCGCCCGGTCGAGGAGGTAATCCCGACCCACGGTAAACCGTTCCACCGCCTCATCGAGGCGGTAGCCTTTGTCCCAGAGTTTTGCCATCAGGGTTGAGAGCGTAGCCGGGGGCGGCAAAAGTATCAACACGCCCTTACCGGGCGCATGCCCCCGCTACCAGAACACCCCCGCTACCAGAACACCCACCGTGCCGGCAGCCCCCAGGGTGCGTCGATCGTTGGCGTCACGTTTTCCGGCGGAATGTGAACTCTGTGGAGCCCCCACGGAACTCCTCGGCAGCGATTTCGTCGGACACCGGTCCCGCACCACCCGCAGTTCCGCGAGGAGACTCGCCCGCCTCCGAACGGCCGACAAGAATTGTGCTGCCGTCGGGGAAGTCACCCGCCAGCAACCGCCGCGCCAGCGGGTTCTGGATGTGCTGTTGCACCGCCCGCTTCAACGGCCGTGCCCCGAAGGCAGGATCAAAGCCGAGGTCGGCAAGGTGTTCCCGCGCCGCATCTGTCAGCTCCAGCGTCAGCGAGCGGTCACCGAGACGGTGGTGAAGGCGCTCAATCTCCAGGTCGACGATGTGCAGAATGTGGTCCCGTGTCAGGCGGCGGAACGTAATGACCTCATCGAGGCGGTTGAGGAACTCCGGCCGAAACGCCTGCCGCAGACGGTCGTGGATCTGATCGCGTACCGCGTCAAGATCCTCCGCGCCCAGAATCAGATCGCTGCCGATGTTACTGGTCATGATAACGATCGCGTGGCGAAAATCCACCAGTCGCCCCTGACCGTCGGTGAGGCGGCCCTCGTCGAGGAGCTGGAGAAACACGTTGAACACGTCGGGGTGCGCCTTCTCAATCTCGTCGAGAAGCACAACCGAATAGGGCCGCCGCCGCACGACCTCGGTGAGCTGGCCGCCCTGGTCGTAGCCGACGTACCCCGGGGGCGCCCCGATCAGGCGGCTCACCGCGTGGCGCTCCATGTATTCGCTCATATCGATACGGGTCAACGCGCGCTCGTCGTCAAAGAGAAAGCCGGCGATCGTCTTGGCGAGTTCGGTCTTGCCCACGCCGGTCGGTCCGAGAAAGAGAAACGTGCCGGTCGGCCGGTTTTCGTCGCCGATTCCCGACTTGTTACGGCGGATCGCGTCGGCCACCGCCTGGATTGCCCGCGGTTGTCCCACGACTCGTTCAGCCATGATCGATTCCAGCTCCAGAAGCTTCTGCATCTCCGAGGAGAGCATTTTGTTCACGGGAATCCCGGTCCACGCCGATACAACCCGGGCGATATCCTCGTCCCTGACCTCCTCGCGGAGCAGCGAGTTCTCACCCTGGAGCTCCTGCAGCCGCACGGTCAGTTCGTTCAGGGTACTCTCTATCTCCGGTATACGGCCGTGCTTGATCTCCGCGGCGCGGGCGAGATTGCCCTCACGCTCCTGGTGCTTTTCCTCAATGGACAGCTGTTCCTGCTCCTGCTTGAGCCCCCGGATTTGATCGATGACGCCTTTTTCGTTTTTCCAGCGCAGTTGCATCTCATCCCGCTGGTGGCGGAGTTCAGCG
>JAQIBO010000220.1 GCA_027859055.1 Spirochaeta sp. | reverse complement strand
TGGCGGTGAGGCCGGTGTTGACGGTGTAGGTCTTGATCTGGCTGCCGTCCTGGTAGCCATTGCGGAAGTTCTGGCCCCACGCGTTGCTAGAATAGCTCCCCGAGGAAGACCAGTAGTAGCTGGACGCAAAACCTCCGACGCCCTGCCTATGAAGATTATCGTACATCAGATTCAGCTCATCCTTCGTCGGCAGTCTCCAGTCGCTGTATCCCCCAGATCGGAAGCTGCCTGCAGCACTCATCGCGTTATCCCAGTTCACGCGGTCACCACCGGCAAGATCCTCGGGGGCTGCTTCCAGATACCGCCAGCCATCAGATTCCCGTCCTTTATCATAGAACACGATTCCCCCGGCGGGACCCCGGTCGCCTGTTTGGTAGCCTTCCGGTTCAGACCGCTCCACATAGCTGAACCTTGCCGTTGCCGCCGTACCACTCCGGACCGTCACAGTACTCGTCTCACCCTCTCCGTCGGCGTAGCGCACCTCGAGCCGCCGGCTTCCCGTTTCCACATCGCTCAGGGTTGCGCTCTGTCCCGCTCCCAGCTCACCAATCCGTTCTCCGTCCAGGTACACCGTACCCGCCGTCTCCACGGTCACGCGAATTGAGCCGAACGCCCGTTCAACCTGAAATCCCGGACGTACCGGGGCGGTAGTCGCCACGTCGGGCGAAGCGGGGACGAACGAAAACCGCTCGGTCACGTTACCAAACTGCTCCGGTCGCTGTTTGCCGTCGGTTGTCACTTGCACCTCTCGGCTCACGTTCCGATAGAGATCATACACGTCCAGTCCGGGCGTCCCTACATGGTTCAGAAACGCTTCGGTGAAGGGGCTGTTTCTCCCTTGCCCGTCATCGGCGGTGTCGTTCGCGCCTGTCGCATATACGATCATCGTTTCCGGTGGTCTGCGCGTCACCGGTGCAAGGCCGCGGGTCAATGTGCGCGATACCTGGGGAAGTGGGTTGTCACGGCATGCATCAAGAAAGAAAAGGTTGACGCGACTCCCCGCGCTCTCCATATACGCAAGGACCTCATCCGCGGCAACGGTTCGGAACCGAACCACGGTTGCATCAGGCAGGTTGGCATCCACCGGAATGAGGTAGTTGGTACCATCAACCTGTACTCCATGACCGGCAAAATAGAACAGCCCGACGTCAGCCCCACGCAAATCCCGCCCAAACTGCTCTATCGCAATCCCCATCTCCTCCCGGGTACCGTCGATTACGGTTCTCACCTCAAATCCGGTATTCTGTAGTGCACGGCTCACATCCTGAGCGTCGTTGGGCGGGTTTCGCAGCGGAGCTACCGTACGCGTCTGGTAGTCACCGTTGCCGATCACCAGAGCAACGCGATTGCCCTCCGCCGCAAGAGCGAGCGGTCCAATTGCGGATATTATCAGCGCAAGAAGCGCAATCTTCACAAGAAGTGATGATTGAGGTGGGTTTTTGGAGATCATACGCAGCTCCCGTACTTTTTCCGGCGGTTGTTTCAATTATACCTGAGCCCGGTCAGGGTTCAAGGTTCTTTGAACGGGGTTTGCCGTCGTGGGGCGTGGCGGAAAGCATAATCATGTTGCCACAGCGGTCGGCCACCGGAAGCGCGACCGACCGTCATACCGCTCTCTCGACGCCCCTGGGCCGCTGGTTGTACTATATAGACGAGCGGAAGGAGAGCGATGCGATGGAAGACGACGTTTTATTGCAGATTCTCAAAGAGGACCCGGATATTGAGGACGCCGAGGAGCGCTACCGCCAATTTGTTGCCGACGACGAACTGCGGGAACGGTACCACGACCGCATCAAGGCGGAACGCGACCGGCGGTCACAGCTGATCTACGCCCGGCGGCACGGGCAAACCGAAGCCCGCCTTGACGTTGCTCGCCGGATGAAAGCCCACGGCATACCCGCTGACGAGATCGGAGAACTTACCGGACTGAGCACGGCCGAGGTTGACGATCTGGATTAGCAATTAGCTCCGGTGTTCTGAAGGGCCTTAGTGCGCTCCGCGAGGATGCGCCGATAATAACGCCAATCACCTTCTGCGGGGGCGTGATCCGTGGGATTTTGGTGGGGGTGAAGCCCTCCGGGCACCCCGATCCGGTACACCGCAGTGGTGTGTGCAGGGTGCCCCGCAGAACGCCAGTTCAGTATTTCAGACGACGCAGAGCTGCACAAATGGACGGCTCCGCGCTATGATGGGCGTATGGTAAAGCATATTGTCATGTGGAACGTGGTGGAGAGCCACGAGGGTATGGGCAGGCAGGAGCTTCTTGCGGAGATTAAGAAGCGGATTGAAGCGATGAAGGGTGTGGTGCCGCAGATAACAGAGATTGAGGTTGGGATCGACTTCAGCGGTTCCGATGCGGCGTATGACGTGGCGCTGTATTCGGTATTTGCGGACCGGGCCGCTCTGGATGCGTATCAGGTACACCCCGCCCATGAGGAAGTGAAGAAATTTGTCGGTGCGGTAACGACGGCGCGGGCCATGGCGGACTACGAGGTCTGACTCGGTTCCCCGGACCCGCTTGAGCGTATGGGGATGTCCGGCTATGCTCTCTCTCATGGCTCGTTCACGTCGTGACAGAATTCGTCCCCGGCGCGTCTCGTATGAAGGGATCCGCCATTACCGGCGCGGCGATACCACGATCGAATTCACCCTGGAACGCTCACAACGCCGGACGATCGGACTTACGGTGTTCCCCGGCGGGGGCGTGCGGGTGCGCGCGCCTCAGCGGGCAAGTGAAGAAGCGGTTATGGCGCTGGTCGCAGGCCGGGAACAGTGGATTTTACAGAAACAGCGGTTTCTGGCGGACATCCCCCTCGCGGATGACTCTCGATTTGAACAGGGCTATCCGGTTCCATTTCTCGGTCGGGACCGCCGGATTGTGATCGCGGACGCGGGGGCGCGGCGTCCTCGTGTTCAATTGCGGCGGGATGAACTGCGTGTTGACGGCGCCGGTTCGCCGCGTGAGATTCACCGGGCGGTGTATCAGTGGTACCGCACCGCGGCGCTGCGGGTGTTCCGTCACCGGATGCGGACGCTGCGGAAACGGTCGCGCATCGCATTGCTTGGAGAACCGACCGGCCTGACGCTGCGTCTGATGCGCCGGCGCTGGGGGAGTTGTTTTACCGACCGGCGCATTACGCTGAACCCTGAACTGTGCGCCGCCGCGGTTACCGAGATTGACTACGTGATCCTCCACGAAATCTGCCATTTCCGTGAGCACAACCACAGCGCCCGCTTTTACCATCTCCTGGACGAGCGGATGCCTGACTGGAAGGCGCGGCGGGCGCGGCTGAACCGCACGATTCCGACGGGGTTTTTGCGGGCACCGTGATCCGGTGTGGGGCCGCCTCAGCGCGTCCGCGCCTCCACGGAGTATTCCGCGTCCATCCCGTCGAGATACAGCGGCCGCACGGTAACGTAATACCGCCCCGGCGCCAGCTCTCGTTCGATTCTGGCGTTGATTCCGTACCCGCCGTCGTCATCACTGGCGATTTCCACCTCGTCCGCGTTGTAGAGCGTCATGAATGTATCGATACCACCATAGGTTTCAATGACGATCGATGTCGGCCCCGCTTCGGTGGGTACGTCCAGGCGAATCCAGTCCACGTCGGCGTCACTTGAAAAGGTCCGGCGCTGCGGCGCGGCGTTCCACTCAATCGGCGCTGCGTCGGCGGCGGTGTCATCAGGTTCGTAGCGGTCAAAGGTCAGCGTCTCGGTTCCCAGACGCAGCGTGTACTCTCCTTCAACAGAGGAACCGTACCCGCGCACCTCAATGTACACGCCGTCACCGCCGTGGTCGGAAACGTCAGGAAGGACAATACGGGCGTTGCTTCCCTCGCCGCCGTCGTCGTTGTATCCGATCTCCATCCCCGTTTGGTCGTACAGCGTCAGCGTTGTATCCAGCAGACCGGTGGTCGCGATGGTATTCACGTTCCGAAGCCGTGCCGCATCAGGTTCCCGCTCAGGCAACTCTATGAGCGCGGCGGGCAGGTAGTACCAGTCAACGTCGCCGGCGGGTCTGATGGTCGCGACAAACGGAAGCGCGTCCTCGGTCAATACGGTAGCCTCTGAGCGGTCGTTGTTCGGTTCCGCCGCGTCGCGGACGATCGTGATCAGTTCCGTGGCAAGGTTGTACGGTCCGGTCGTCGTATCGGCAAAGCCACGCACCTTGATCCAGTACTGCCCCCCCGCGGTGACCGGAATCGTCACCGCCGCGTTAGCATTGTCACTGTCATCGTTTTCCGTAATGAGGATGTCCGGGGAATCTGGTCCGTACGCCTCAAGGTAGGTGTCTGTTGTACCGGTTGTGTAGATGCGGACACCCGGGGCGTCGCCAGGTGTTTCCGCGGGGAGTTCGCTGACGGTCAAGGTGTACCAGTCGGCATCGCCGTTACGCTCCAGGCGCCGATCGACGAGGGTGTCACCGGGCTCAAGGATATACGCTCCGGCGGGGGTATCCGCGGTGTCGTCGGCGCCGCCCCGAGTGGTGGTGGCCGCCACCGGCCTGAGCGCATTGAGCAGCGCTGCGTCGGCGGCCACGTCCACACGGGAACCGGCCACAACCCGACCGTCGCCATCGGTGAACTGAATGGAAAACAGGACGCGCTGCGTGCCCGCGGTTGAACGGATGCGTACGATCAGGTCCGTGTCGGTCCGGTCGGTAAGGACGGCGATTTCACCGTCGCGGGGCATGGTCCGGGCAACGCGGAAGAGTTCTTCTTCGGTCACACTTTTCAGAATGTCCGCGATAGTGGGTGTTGTTGCGTCGTGGGTCACCGCGCCAACGGAGACGCTGCGAACCGGCGACGCGCCGTCAAACGCTGCGCCGTGAACCGCGACGGGTAACAGCCGACCCGCCGCTGTTGCGACCTGTACGACCGCGTCAAGCACCGCGTCCCGGTGTTCCTGGGCAACCGCATCGTCGGCGAAGTTCACGATGCCGAGAAACACTGCCACGATCACAATCCACGTTGGACCGACAACGCGGTCCCGGCGTTTGTAGTTCATGGGTACAGAATACTACACCGGGAGATCGCGCGCCAGTCTTCGCATCTGCCACACGGCGCGCGTGTCCTGCCTCAGAGCTCCCGCGCCACGTCCAGGACGGTGCCGTCGGTGATCGTTTTGAGCTGATCAAAGGTGAGGGTGAAGTTGTCCCGGTCCGTTCCCGCCGCGGCGTGAATC
Source organism: Spirochaeta sp. (assembly GCA_027859055.1). Lineage (GTDB taxonomy): Bacteria > Spirochaetota > Spirochaetia > DSM-27196 > Alkalispirochaetaceae > Alkalispirochaeta. Next base: position 2,135 of record JAQIBO010000220.1, on the reverse strand, counting down.
TCCGACCAGCGCGCCAGCGTTTCATCGATATAGATCGGGATTCCCGGTGTCCGGTGACCCACCGGTGAGACACCTCCCGGGGCGTATCCGAATACCTCTACACACTGGGCGGCATCGGCGATCTTCACCTTTTTGCGCCCGACCCCGAAGTATTTTGCCAGTTTCGCGTCGGAGATCCGCTTATCCCCACTGGCAACCACGACGATCGGATCACCGTTAATCATGAGGCACAGGCTTTTGGCGATCTGGCCGAGTTCGCAGCCGATCGCTGCAGCTGCGTCGGCACTGCTGAAGGTGGACGCGTCGAAATGTCGCACGGTTAAACCCAGCTCGTACCGATCGAGGATTCGCTGCACGTATTCCGGACCGAATTGTTCCATGTCCGGGACTGTAACACGTTTGTGTATACCCGATCAGCATGAGCTTGCCCTCAGGCTTGCGGTCCCGCGAACACCGACGTAGGATAGGATCATGCTGTTTGACCGCTGGTTCCGTTTTACTGAAACGCTGGCTGTGCCGCCGTGGCTGCCTCAATGGACGCTCGGGGTGGTCCTTCCGGTAGCGACGCTACTGGCGTATGCGATCCTTTCGCGCATTGTGCCGTACCTGTTCTCCGGAGCGCGACGCGGTACGATACGGCTCGTCTTCCGCCGCACGCGATTCCCGGTTCAACTGATCCTGTTGGTTGTCGTGGCGGAACGTGTCCTTGTGCGCATCCTCCCGGAAACCTCGACGGCGCTCATCGAACGGACCGTACCGCTGTTGCTGGTTGCCGCTGTGGCGCTCCTGGCGTACCGCTTGACGGGCACGCTGTTTGTTGCGCTTCGCGGTCATTTTGATATATCCGCGGCGGACAACCTCACCGCCCGTCGGGTGACCACGCAAATCGTGATTCTCGAGCGCCTCGTGGGCTTCACTATCGTGATCCTTGCGGTGGCGGTCGGTCTGGTCACCATTCCCGGGGTTCGCCAGTGGGGTGCGTCACTGCTTGCATCGGCGGGTATCCTCGGTTTGCTCGTCGGCTTTGCCGCGCAGCAGACGATCGCCAACGTCCTGGCGGGCATTCAGATCGCGATCACCCAACCGTTACGGATCGAGGACTCGGTGGTAATTGACGGTGAGTGGGGCTGGGTTGAGGAGATAACGCTGACCTACGTGGTGGTGAGAATCTGGGACCGGCGACGCCTTGTCGTTCCGATCTCGTATCTCCTGCAGAAGCCGTTTCAAAACTGGACGCGGAGCACCGCGTCGATTATCGGGTCCGTGTACCTCTACGCCGACTACACCGTGGACATCGACGCCCTGCGGGTGGAGCAGACGCGGACGCTCGCCGCAAGTGACCTGTGGGACGGCGATGTGGATGTGATCCAGGTAACCAACACGACGGAGCGTACGGTGGAACTGCGCTCGCTGGTGAGTGCCCGAAACGCCCCGCAGGCGTGGGAACTCCGCTGCCACCTGCGGGAACGGTTGGTCAGCGCGTTGAAGACCGGGCAACCCGGCGCGCTCCCGCGGGAACGAATGCGCATTCAGGGAACGATAACTGGGAAAGATACCGATACCGCCTCGTAAGCGTCGGTCACCGTGGCGCGGATGGCTCCACTACCCCAAGTTCCGCGGCCAGCCGAACCAGGCCGGCGATCGATTCGACCTCCAGTTTCTGGATGATGTGGTAGCGGTGGGCGTCGGCGGTCCGCTTGGCGATACCGAGTTTCTGCGCGATCTGCCGCGGTTTGTACCCCTGCGCAAGCAGAAAGAAGACCTGTTGTTCCCGCGGCGACAGGCGGGCGTATCGGTCGGTGGCAACCGTCAGCCCCGAAACAGCCAGAGTTTGACCCACCTGAATCTCCAGGGACGCGTCGATGTAGTGGCGACCGCGCCGGAGCGCCTCCACGGCGGCGATAATCTCCGGCCCCGCTGAGGTTTTGCTCACAAATCCGCGCGCGCCGGCGGCAAACGCCGCACGGACCAGCGTGGTGGTCCCGTACATCGAGAGCATCAGGATCTCCGTGTGTGGTGCGACCGCTTTCAGCCGGGGTATCTCGTTGATCGAATTGACCTCCCCGAGGGCGATATCCAGGAGTACGTAATCGACCGGGCGCTGCCCCGCCCCTTTTTGCAGCAGGAGTTCAGCC
>JAQIBO010000167.1 GCA_027859055.1 Spirochaeta sp. | reverse complement strand
CTTCACTTTGAGAACACCTGCACACGCAATCAATCGCTCGAAAAACCGTCGAAACCATAGTATACTAGTCCGAAGACCACTTTTCGTTGAAGGAACATATGTTTTCTAAAACAGTTGTGTTTCTTTCCAGACTTGGTGTGTTCGCGTTCATCACGATGCTTGTCTTCTCCGGTTGCGAAAACCTGTTTGGTGAGGAAGACGATGAGAAGGACGGCACTCAGGCGTTCACATTGAGTGGCAACAACTTCGTGTCGTATTGAGTCGACCGAATCACTTTATTGTATCGCCGGTTCACCCTTTAACTCGGCCCAGCCCCATCGCCTTGATCATCCAGCGAGGTAACGGCTTCTCCATCCCGCGCTTTTCCAGGTCCAGGTACCAGTTCACCTTTTTCACCACCGGGATCTTGTGGGTCTCTACAAATTCAATCAGCGTTCCGTCGGGGTCTTCGATATAGGCAAAGCGCCCCCCGGCCTCTCCCATGTCAAAACGGGAGCCCGAGTCGACGGTGAAGGGATGCCCGCTCGCCTCGCAGCGCGTCTTCATCAGATCCATCCCGACGATGTCGAAACAGAGGTGGATAAATCCGAGGTCCCCCCAATAGCGGTCCGCAAACGCTTTCCGGCCGGTATGCCCGGGAACCTCAACCAATTCCAGAAACGTCTGTCCGAAGAGCGCGCTGAACGCCCCTTTCTCTCCCCCGGACCGGCGCAAAAGAACGCGGCGAACGGTCCGCTCACCACCCGGCAACCCGGCGAAGTCGTCAAACACGCCCTGCTCGTCAAATACTTTTGTATCGTAGCCGAGTACGGTGGCGTAGAAATCCAACGCACCGGCCATATCGGAAACACCGATCAGCGCCCCGGAAATACCACCGGTCTGTTGTCGTGGCCGGGAAAACCAGTCACCACTTTCCACCAGCTGAAAGACGTTACCCCACGGGTCGCGCACGGACACACGCGCGGCTCCCGAAGGGTCTTCGGTCACACCGCCAAGAACATTCGTTCCGTTCGCCTGCAGTCGCTGGTACGCCTGGTGGACGCCGCGGGTCTTAATGCGTCCGGCAAGCAAGCCGTAATCACCGATCTCCACCGGATACTTCGGCGGTTGCGGTGTCCGGCTGGTGTACTGCCAGATCTCCAGTCCACCGCCGCCGGCAAGGTTGACCGCAAGCATCGCATCCCGGGCCTGAACCTCACCACCGGTATAGGGAGTCATAAACGGTGCCTCCGCGGCCTCCCGAAAGACCGGTACGTCCAGGCCAAAGGCGTTGCGGTACCACTCAAACGCTGCATCGGTGTTGGGGATTCCCACCCCCAGTTGCTGGATTCCGCTGATCAGGACGTTGTGCATCGTAATAAAACTCCTTGGCCTAAATTATAGCGAATTTCTGTCGGTCGGTCACGGGAGAGAGACAAGCAGCAACGCCCACTGAGCGCCGACGACGCCGCAGATCACCACGATCGCTCCCACCGTTGTGCGCTGGGCTGTCGCCTTTCGTGAAACCGTGTCCGCGACGGCGTCGCCCATCGAAACAAGCGACTCGTACAACTCCAGAAGCATTTCGTCGGCAGTGCGCAACGGTGCGGACACTTTGACGCGATCCCGGCGTTCCATGATCTGCTCAAACGACCAGAACAGCTTCCCGGCTATCGCTCCGACGGTACCGGGAATCCGAAGGTCCGCCCGGACAGACACCAGCGACAGAAAGACCATTCCGATGATCGTCAGCGCCTTGAACACACCGTTGCGTAACCCTCCGGCGGTTACGGGAAACGTTCCAACCTCGAAAAGCACCGCGCCGGTCGGTACCAGCACGTGAAACCCGGTAATTGCGATGACGATCGTGATAAAATAGGGCCACAGCAGCTTTTTGCCCGCCACCGTTGTCAGCCATCCAAATACGATCACCTGTCCCACACGGATCATAAGACTCTCCTGCAGCAGATACGCCGGCAGGATTACCATACCACCAACAAACAGCGCGCGAGCAGAGATGTTTTTCAGCATCCAGGGATTTTGACGACGCAGACTCAATCGGGGTCTCCTCCGGTGATGAGACGTCGATAGTCGGTCTCCATGCGGGCGACCCATCCGGAGAACCCGGAGAAGTACTCCGCCACCGCTCCCACAAACAGCCCCGCCGCAGTTCCAAGGATCAAAAACGGCGGTGCGATAATCCAAGACCGCGGCCCGAAGATGAACAGCACCGAGAGCACGATCTGCACGATATTACTGGCCACGGCGCCGGCCGCACTTACACCGATCAGACTCACCCGCCGTGGACCAAGACGGGACACCGCGATCATCACCAGAACGCTTGCAAACGACCCCACCAGGGAAAAGAGAAACACGTAACTCGCCAGCGTTCCGTTTATCAGGCCCTGGCCCACCACCTTGAGCAGGGTAAGCGCCAGGACGTGGCGCGCCCGGAATGTGCGCAACACCAAGAGGATCGGGATGTTCGCCAGACCGATCCGGAAGAACGGCACCGGCTTGGGAATCAGAAACTCAAGGGTGGAAAAAAACATCGCCACCGCGCCGAGAATTGCCAGAATGTTGGCAAGTTCAGGAGCGCGGAACGGCTGTTGGTGGGGTGGTAACGTACCGGTTCGATGCATATCCATGGAGGTGTCTGCGACCGCCGGAACGCGGCGGCTTCACGACACAAAAACGTGCCAAGACGTAAAAACTGATCACGGCGGGATTCGAACCCACGACCTTCGGCTCCGGAGGCCGACGCTCTATCCAGCTGAGCTACGTGACCGGATGTTCGGCATCGTAGCGAGGCGCGTGTGAAAAGTCAACGGAGATGGGATAGTTTCAGCGTATGCCGGGCCGCAATAAAACGATCCGTTGGAAAGCCCCGATCGCGATTACCGGGATTTACCTGCTCTTCGGCATCGCCTGGATCGTGGCTTCAGACCACATTGCCGCGCTGATAAGCACCTCACCAGACCAGCTCGAACGGTTACAGACGTACAAAGGCACGGCCTACGTCGTGTTTACGACAGCGCTGGTGTTCACTCTCCTCAATCTGTACGCCCGACGTGCGACCGTCGCGCTCGACGCGGTGAAACGCAAACAGCGGGAACTGTCCGGATTACTCCACCAACGGGACCAGTTGATCCGGGAGCTCCACCACCGGGTGCGCAACAACATGCAGATTGTCCTCGCGATTCTCAGCCTCTCCGAGGGTGAGGACGAGGCACGGCGCATATCCCGAATTGAAATGCTCGCGATGATTCAGGACGAGATCTACAGCCACCCCGACCCGAGGGCGGTTGAAGTCAGCACCGTCCTGAGCGACGTAATCCGGTTTTTGGCCCCTGCCGCCGGCGAACAGCACGTGAAACTGGAACAGACCCTTGTGTCGTGTCACGCGCCCATCGACGTTGTACTGGATGTCGGAATCGCCATATCCGAGCTCCTGGACAACACAATTCGCCACGCCTATCCTCCGGGGAGCAACGGCGCGGTTTGGCTCGAACTGGCGGTCCACGCCGGCACCGCTCGCGCGTCGGTTCGTGATTTCGGCATGGGATTCTCAAACGGCGGTATCACCGAGGGAACCGGTATCGCTATCGCCCGGGCGCTCGTCAGTCAGTCCGGCGGTGAGTTGCAATTCACCGATGTCGGATCCGAAACCCACGGGGTGCACGCGGAAATCACCTTTCCCATAACAAACGGCCTTTCCGCGCACGCCGGTTCCTGATAGCGTACCGCCGTTATGAGTTGTACGATTACCCTTGCCAGTGCAAGCCCGCGCCGTGTGGAGCTGCTGCAACAGATCGGCATAGCCGCCGAGGTTGCGCCGGTAGCCGTTGACGAGTCGTCTGTCGACCCGGGCACGCTGGCGCGGAAGGGAGTTCTCCCGGAACAGATACCGTACGAGACGTGCCTGCGACGCGCACGGCTCAAAATGGACGCCGCCCGGGCGCGCCCGCGCACAGTCGCCATTCTCTGCGCGGACACCGTTGTCGTCTGCGCGGGTGAGATCCTCGACAAACCGATCGACCGGGCCGACGCCATGCGGATGCTCCGCCGGCTGTCCGGCACGACACACCGCGTATTCACCGCGGTCGTTGTCGCAGACCCCGCCAAAAGCCGGCTTTTCGAGGACGTTGTCGCAACTGAGGTGACCTTTGCCGATCTTTCCGAGACAGAGGTGCAGCACTATCTCGCCGCCGAAGAGTGGCGCGACGTTGCCGGTGCCTACCGGATACAGGGACGCGCCGGCGCGTTTGTCACCACTGTCAGCGGCAGCTACTCTGCGGTCATGGGCTTGCCAATTCACACGGTATATTCTATGATCAATCGATTTTCCGACGTTTTTGTTTGAGCTATATCCGTAATAATGCGTTTTGCTCCAATGATATAGGCGTCTGAAGGTCAAAATTTCCGCTACCTCCGGGCTTGACCCCGAGGTAGACGAGACAAAAGCGAAGGGGTGAGCAAACAGCTCACAAGGAGGAACAATCGTGGCAGTAGTTACGATGAATAACCTGCTTGAGTCAGGTGTGCATTTCGGCCATCAGACCAAGCGCTGGGATCCGCGGATGAAAAAG
>JAQIBO010000102.1 GCA_027859055.1 Spirochaeta sp. | reverse complement strand
AGCTGAAGGATACGATGTGACCCGGCGGAACGAATCCGTCACCGTCCCGGCGGGGACGTTTGATACGGAAGTAATCGAGGTTGTGAGCACCGAACGGGACACCGATGAGTATGTTGATTCAACCTGGTGGCGCGTTGAAACGGTGCCCGGTGATACGGTGCAGTTTGAGTACTACACCGGTGAGGACGAGACATATCGGGGGCAGCTCCAGTCGTACCGCTCGGATTACAGACGGACGCTCTGACGCTCTGACCTTCTGACAGAGCGGTCGTCCTCAGCTCATCGTTGTCACGATGATCAGGAATCCCCCGATGTACACCAGGAGCAGGAAAAAGCTCTCAAAGCCGATATTCCCGATGCCATGCTTCTCCCGGCGAATCAGCCCCAGGAGCAGAATGCTTGTCAGGAGAATTGTCAGCATAATGAGAAACACCGGCCTGTCTCCCATGGCGTGGTATACCGACCCGCCGCGGTACGCTACGTCGGACACGCCCAGGAAGATGACGTCGAAGGCGTTACCGCCCATGATGCCGCTCACCGCGAGGGTGAGCGCGCCGATCTTCACGGCGGCGATCGTGGTGACCAGCTCGGGAACAGAGGTTACCACCGCCGTAAACAGGCCACCGAGGGTGGTTTCACTCACTCCCGTGAGCTGACCAATTCGTACGCCGGAATTGGCCAGCGCATACCCCGTTACCCCGATAAGTCCCGCTGTGGCGGCGAATTTCGCCCATAACCGGACGATCGGTTCCACGGCGCCCTGCGACCCGGTGGAGGGCTCGGCTTCAGCTTCCAGGTACGTGTGTTCCGTTACCCGCGGTTGCCACATCTCCTGGCCCTTGGCGGTATTGACCATGCGCTGTCCGAAAATATACGCAAGAAAAAGCCCCGGCGTTACCGGATGTACGCCAAATACGGTGAACTCCGGGGAGAACGCCGCCAGGAGCGTTGCCGCCAGCAGCGCGATAAGCAGCGCTCCCTGGAGCATGTTTTCGTCGGATGCGGCGGCGTGCTCAAGATTTGCAGCGTGATACCGCCGGTCCGCCACGGCAAGAAACACCGTCTGCGCGGCGATACCACCCACCGCGTTGCCCGCGGCAAGCTCCGGGTGTCCCTGCGCTGCCGCCGTAACGGAGGTGACAATCCCCGACAGGGAGGTGCCGGCACCAAGGAACAGCGCCCCCGTCAGAGCCTGGCCCATGCCGGTACGCCGGGCGAGGCCGGCTGTGTACCCGGTGAGGCGGACGCCGGTGACGGCTACCACGATGCCGGAGACGACAAAAATGGTTGCGTGCACCGCGAACGGCCAGGCGGGATTATACATACTGACCGTGCTCCCGCCTTACTCCTCCAACAGGCCCTGAAGTTCCTCGATTGCAGCGCCGGCGTCACCGTAGTTTCCCGCCCCAAGAGCGCTGTTAAGGTTGTTCAGAATCTCCCGTGCCTGGCGGACGATCTCCAGATCGGCCCCGGCGCCCGCACCGCCCGCGGCGCCATCCTCGGGGTCGGCCCTCGTCCGCAACGCTACCGGCTCTATTTCGGGCGGTTCCGCGATAAGCTCGATCGCGGTATCAAACGAGTTTGACCAGACGACGTTCTGCTGGTCCGCCAGGGCGATCCGCTTGATCTCCGGGAGACCCGAGTTTTCGGCCTGGAGGAATATCGGCTCCGTGTAAAGCAGTACCAGCTTGTTATCGTCAAACAACGGGATCGCCAAAAGGTTGCCCCGGATCACCGCGCTTCCCCGCTGACTCCACAGGCTCAGCGCCCGGGACATCTCGGTGTTCTGATCTATTCGAGCCTCGATCTGCCGCGGGCCAAGCACCTCCTCCCCTTTGGGGAAGGTATACACCAGCAGTTGCCCGTAGTTCGGCTGATCCGAACGCGCAGCCATCCACGCGTGGACGACGTTCTTGTTCGAGGGTGTAAAGGGAAGGATCGTCACGTACTCAACGGCTTTTTCCGTACTATCGTCGGGAAGATTGACCATTGCAAAGTACGGCTCAACCGGCTGAACCCCCTCACGGTACCGTTCGGTGGCAAACTCCCACACATCTTCCCGCTGATAGAACGTCTGCGGGTCGGTGATGTGGTAGGTGTTGTAGAGCTCCGCCTGGACCGTCATCAGATCGATCGGGTAGCGGATGTGCTGCTTCATCCCCGCAGACATCTGTGAGGCATCGCGGAACAGATCCGGAAAGACCGAGCGGTATGTGTTGAGGACAGGGTCCTCATCGGTCATTGCATATAGCGTTACTGTGCCGTCGTAGGCATCGATAAATACTTTCACCGAGTTGCGGATGTAGTTCACTCCGCTGAAGGTGCCGAGCCGTCCCTGGTAATGCTGGGAGTAGGGGTAGGTCCTGGCGGTGGTGTACGCGTCAAGGACAAAGACGATGCGGCCCTCTTCAGTGACGACAGGGTAGGGGTCCTCATCGTATTGGAGGAATGGTGCGATCCGTTCCGCCCGTTCCATTATGTTGCGCCGCCATAAAAGACGAGTGTCGTCTTGAATGTACGACGAAAAGAGCTGTTGCACGCCGTCTATCCGGCTTGCATAGACAACGCGGCGGAGGAGCCCCCCAATCGGGACGCCGCCGCTCCCGTCGTAGGAGTTCACCGCGTTCGCATCTCCCGCGGGATAATCGAACTCCTGTTGTGAAGTGCTGATGTACACGTGGGCGTCGGTTCGTTCGCCGTAATAGATTCGCGGTTGCTCCGGGTTCAGACGCGGTGAAGTGGACTCAGCGGGAATGTTTTTCACGACGAACTCCGGCCGACCGTCGGGTCTGATCTCGTGCACCGGCAGCGCCACCAGCCCATAGCCGTGGGTGTACTTCAAGTGCCGGGCAACCCAGGTGTCCGCTACGTTGGCAAGCGCGTCCTGTTCAAGTTCCCGGACCGATAGCATCATTTGCGTGTAGTCACCGTCCAGTTGGTAGCGGTCGATATCCACATCATTGAACTGGTAGTACAGACGTATTTCCTGTTGTTCCTGGAGGTTTTGCAGGAGTGCCCGCGGGTCCCAGAGGCGAATATTGTCGAGGGTGGCGCTGTTGTCTTCCAGAAGCGCCGGGGTCACACTCGTCCCTACTTCGTATTCCGTGCTGGTGACGTGCTCCTCGTCGATGCCATATGCGGCGCGGGTGAACTCTATATTGGAGAGCAGGTACGGCTCCTCAAGGGTGATCTCATTGGGTTCCACTACAAAGGAGCGCACCACGCCGGGGACAATTCCCCGTGCCAGGATAAGTACTCCCAGGAGAACCGCCGGGACGATCACCCAGGACCGCCGGCCGGGCCCGAAGAGAAACGCAACCGGTGAATCCACCGTCGGCGCTTCCGCTGATTCGGCCTGCTGCTCTTCCTTCTCCTGCCCGGTCGCACCGCGGCGACCGGCGGTGAGCACCCACACCCCGGCGACAAGATACACGATCGCAGCAACGATGAGCATCGGCGCGTCAACGTGTACGTTCAACCACCCGGCTCCATACACCGCCCCGCTTGGGGTCACCGTAAGGATCGATATATCGATAAGGCGTTGAAGGGCGGCCCGCAAAAAATAGATCGCCACAATCGCCCGCAGGTAGCCCTGCACCTTTGTAAGCGCCGGTAGCAGCGTCGTCAGGTCGGAGCTGCGCTGGAGCTGGTTGTCGCCGCGGGAAAACAGAACGTATACGAGAGCGACGAGGAGGAAAAAGAGGAACGCCCCCACCAGAGATAACGCGACTCCCAGGAACGGCAGCGTAAAGAGGTAGTATTCCACCGGGAGCCCGAAGGCCGGATCGGTGATACCGGTGGGCGCCCGGTTGAGAAACAGGAGTACCGCCTGCCATGCGCCGGCGGCGCTCAGCCCGACGATTCCGCCAACCACCACGGCAGGGATCCAGAGATCCGGGGATCGCTGTTTTGTTTCCGTGAGAGCGTTGGCCGCCCCGCCAAGGATGGGCCGGGCGATCGCGACGGAGATGAGAAACACCCCGACGCCAATGCCAAAGCGCGCGCCGTACTCGGTCCAGAAGCGGTCCGAGGCGGACAGTGCGGCAAACCACGCGTGTTCAATGTAAAAATAGATAACCGTTTCCACCACCACCATGACCAGCAGGAGCACTGCGGTAGTCACGCCGGCGCGCACGAACGACCGTTGCGGCCGGGGTGTGTTGCCGCGGGCGTACCGTACACCGGTGATAATCAAGGGGGTCAGCGCGAGAGCGATCCAGGCGACACGAAGTAATTCAAACATATGTATGTACTATCCTTTTACCGAACCGGCCATCATGCCGCGAACGAAGTACCGCTGCAGCGAAAAGAAGACGATCATCGGCATAATCATGGTCATAAACGCACCGGCGGTGAGAACGTGCCAGTCCTGACCACGTGAGCCGACAAGTTCGGAAAGTTTTGTGGTGACAATCGGGGTCTCGGTTCCCAGGAACACCAGGGCGACGAGCAGGTCGTTCCAGACCCAGAGAAACTGAAAAATCGCAAACGAGGCGATCGCCGGGACCGACAGAGGCAGCACCAGGCGGGTAAACAGCATCCACGGCCGCGCGCCGTCGGCGTAAGCGGACTCGATAATCGATTTCGGAATACCCGAAATATATCCGTAGAGGATGTAGGTCGCCAGAGGGAGCCCGAAACCGGTGTGGGCGAGCCACATCCCGATAAACGTCCCGTTCAGTTGTAAACGGGTGTACACCCGGAGGACCGGAATAAACGCGGTCTGCAACGGTACCAC
>JAQIBO010000022.1 GCA_027859055.1 Spirochaeta sp. | reverse complement strand
GTGTTTCTTTCCGTCCCGATCGATCACAAACTCCGAGTCGGACCGCAACTCGCCGCCCATCACCTTCACAAAGGAGAGTTTGCCACTGAACTGGTCCAGCGTTGTCTTGAAATTCATGGCGGAAAAGGGGGCGTCAGAGCTGATCGTGTATTCACTCTCATTTCCGCCGCTGTCCACAACTACCTCGGTAACACCTGCCGGCGCAGGCGCCGCCCAGGCAAGGAAGTCAAGAAAAACGTGAAGACCGGCGTCCTGCAACGCGCTTCCACAGAAGACCGGGACGATCTTGTTGTCCCGGAGCCCTTCGGTGATACCCCGATGAACCTCTTCCGGGGTCAGCGTCTCTTCCTCGAGGTATTTCACCGTGAGCTCGTCGTCACCCTCGGCGGCGGCTTCTATCAGCTGAGCGTGGTAGTCGTTCACCATATCCTGCATCTCCGCCGGAATCTCAGCGGCGCTGTCCGGTCCGGCGGGCCACATTTTCATGTCGATAAGGTCGATCACACCTTTGAACTCCGCGCCCTGACCGACGGGAATCGTCAGGGGAATCACGGTGATATCGAACTTCTCGCGAAGATCGTTAAGGACGTTATCGTAATCGGCGCGCTCCTCGTCCATTTTGTTGATGAATACAATCCGCGGCATATTGCGGTTGTCGAGGCGCCGCCACCAGTTGAGCGTTTCGATCTGCACTCCCGCGCGGGCGCCGATCATCATAACGGCCGATTCGGCGGTGCGAAACGCGGTGACGACCTCGCCGACAAAGTCGGAAGCGCCGGGAGTATCCAGGACGTTGAATTTGTGACCGTTCCACTCCATGTGGCTGAGAGAGGTGTGAATCGAAATGCCGTTCTCAATTTCCTCGGGGGTATGGTCGCTGACCGTTTTTCCCGATTCTACCGTCGCTGGGGCCGCGATTGCCGATCCGGCAACCAGAAGCTGTTCAACGAAGGAGGTCTTTCCGGTCGCTCCATGACCAGCAACCGCGATGTTCCGAATATTTTCAGTATTGTACGCCATGAACGCTCCTCCTGAGATGTGTGAGCGTATATTGTTGAACAGCTCCCGGTGCGTGTCAAGGAAAAGTTACGTCCGCGTTATCGCCCGTCGCTGGGGGCGAAGTGCGAAAATTCCATTGCGTAGTTGCCGCGCCCCTGGGTTGTGCTCCGCAACGCGGTGCTGTACCCGAACATCTTGCGCAGGGGAGCCTCTGCGGTGATATGTTCGATGTTGGGACGACTTTCAACGGAATGAACGATTCCGCCCCGGGTGGTGATGCCGTTAATCGTCTCTCCCATAAACTCTTTCGGGACGAGAACGTCTATCTTCATCACCGGCTCCAGCAGGACCGGTGCGGCACCGGTGCAGGCGTTGTCAAATCCGAGGGAAGCCGCCGCTTCAAACGCAAATTCCGACGCGGTCTGATCATCGTAGACCGCGTCGACCAGCTCCACGCCGATGTCTATACCGGGGTAGCCCAACCGGATCCCCGACGAGAACGCCGCTCGAATTCCGCGTTCACACGCCGCGGCAAACTGCTTCGGCAACTTTGATTCGGGAACGGAACTTTCGAAGTGATTCCCGGCGCCGCGCTGTTGCGGGTAGACGCGAAGAAGCAGTTCCGCCCGGTTCTCCTTGCCGCCGATCACCTTCTGGAACACCTCACGGTGCTCATTGGAGGCAGTCACGCTTTCCCGGTATGTCACTTGCGGATTTCCGACCTTGGCTTTCACCTTATAGTCATCAATAATACGCGTCACGAGAACGTCGAGGTGCAGCTCGCCCATACCCGAAATCACCAGCTCGCCGGTATCCTCATCTTCCTTCCAGAGAAACGTCGGATCTTCGCGGGTGAGAATCGCCAGGACCTCTTTGAGGCGGTCCCGTTCGCTGAGCGTCTGCGGCTCAATCGCCACCGTAATGACCGGTTGCGGGAAATGCATCCGTTCCAGGACGACCGGGAAACCTTCGCTCCCGATCGTATCTCCCGTCTGGGCCAACTTGAAACCGACGATAACACCGATATCACCTGCCTCGAGGCGGTCGACCTGTTCCGTACGATTCGCGTGCATGCGCAGGATACGATTAACCCGTTCCCGCTTGCCCTGGTTGTGGTTGAATACCGCCGTACCAGACTTGATCGTGCCCTGGTAGACGCGGATAAACGACAGGCTTCCCGCTTCACGGTCCGCCTGGATCTTGAAGACCATCGCAACCGACTGGCCGTCGACAACCCGGTCAACCTCGACCGGTTCACCCTTTTTGGGATGTACCCCGGTGATGGGCGGAAGCTCCTCCGGGGCGGGAAGGAAGTCTATAACACCGTCCATGAGCGGTTGTACGCCGATATTCCGCAGGCTTGCTCCCACGTATACCGGCAGAAGCGTGCGCTCCAGCGTCTGTTCGCGGAGAACACCGCGAATAAGCTCAGCCGGGACCGGCTGTTCCTCAAGGAGGAGTCCGGTTATCTCGTCGGAGTAGGTGCTGACCGTATCCATCAGATGTTCGTGCCATTCTTCAGCGACCGCCACGAGTTCGGAGCGGACCGGGCGTTTTTCAAACGTCCTGCCGTGCTCCGTCTCAATCCAGTGAAGCTCCTCCATTTCGATCAGATCGATCGTTCCTGTAAATGCGTTTTCACTTCCAATCGGAATGAAGAGCGGAACGGGATGGGCGGCAAGTTTGTCGCGAATCTCGTTGATCACTGAAAAGAAATCGGCGCCGATACGGTCCATCTTGTTCACGAACGCGATTCGCGGAACCTCATACGCATCCGCCTGACGCCAGACCGTTTCAGATTGCGGCTCGACCCCGCCAACAGCACAGAAGATCGCCACCGCACCGTCAAGGACGCGCAGACTGCGTTCAACTTCAGCGGTGAAGTCCACGTGCCCGGGGGTGTCAATTATATTGATCGTGTGATCATGCCACTGGATCTGCGTCGCCGCGGAGGTAATCGTGATACCCCGGTCCTGCTCCTGAACCATCCAGTCCATCGTAGCGGCGCCGTCATCAACCTCGCCAATCCGGTGCGATTTCCCGGTATAGTAGAGAATACGTTCAGTAGTCGTTGTCTTGCCCGCGTCGATGTGGGCCATGATGCCGATATTTCGAGTGTGCTGTGCCATAGTTATGGCGGGATAATACCCTGTATTGACAGGAATGTCATCCTGTGGTACGTTCCCGCTGCTTTGGGCGAATAGCTCAGTTGGGAGAGCGCCTGCCTTACAAGCAGGATGTCGGCGGTTCAAGCCCGTCTTCGCCCACGACCGTTTTTTGGCGCTGTGTCACCACGCAGCGCCTTTTTTATATGCGCCCGACGGATGGGCGTACCGAGTGAGGCGTGCCGCGCCGGACTGAAGCGGCTGCGCTTCGGCGGATGGGGGGTAACGATGTCGGATACAACGCGAATCCTGCAGTTTTTTGACGCGGGAATCTCCGCGTCACATGTTGCAACGGAGCTGGACACGCGTCTGCGGGAGGCCGGCTCCCGGGTCTTGCCCTCCGGTGAAACGTGGTCAGTTACGCCGGGAGAACTCGTCCACACCCGGCTTGACGGAACCGTCGTGGCGTATCGGGCGGGGACCGCAGAGGAAAACGAGGCGTCTCTTCTGCTCGCCGCCGCCCATACCGACAGCCCGGGACTGCACCTCAAGGACCGCTCCGCTACCGTTGTTGACGGGCTGCTCCAGGTCCCGGTGGAAGTGTACGGTGGACCGATCCTGGCTACATGGCTTGATCGGGAGCTTCTTATCGTCGGTAAGATCGCCATTCGCGGCGAGGCGGGGTTTCCGGAAGTCCGGCTGTTCTCCAGTCGCCGTCCCCTGGCTATCATTCCCAACCTGGCAATCCATCTTAACCGTGAAGTCAACAACAAGCTTACCTACAACCGGCAGGACCACCTCAAGGCGCTGATCCCGCTTTCGGAGGAGGAAACGACGGAGACGCCGCGCGCGAGCGACCCGCCCGGTCAGAGCGACTCCCGTGGACAAAACGGCGGCCGTGCCGCCACATCCGGATACGAGCGGTTTCGTCAGGAGATAGCGGTCATCGCCGGGGTCGATCCCGCAGAGCTTCTGGATATGGAACTTCAGCTGGTTCCGACCGGTGCGGCGACGCGCATCGGCGGCCTCGTTGTATCGCCCCGCATCGATAATCTTGGCGGGTGCGTGGCGGTCCTGGATGGGTTGTGCAGTGCATCGGCACTAACCCGGCACGGGCAGATCGCGGTCTTCTTCGACCATGAAGAGATTGGAAGTACTACCGCCTACGGCGCGGCCGGAGATGTCACCCGGCGGTTCGTGAGTCGTGTACTCCGCGGTCAGTACGGCGCGTCAGTCGACGTCGACGCGATTCTCTCCCGGTCGGTGCTGGTGTCCAATGACGCGGCTCACGCCCGTCATCCCAATTACGCCGACAAGCACGACGGCGGATACGCTCCCGTTCTTGGAGCCGGCCCGGTGATCAAAAAAAGCGCGATCAGGCGGTACGCCAGTGAGCTGTCAATCAGCGCGTGGTTTGCAGCACTATGCAGCGACATCGGGGTCTCTGTTCAGTACCTGCAAAACCGCTCGGATATCATGGCGGGTTCCACGATCGGCCCGGCCGTTGCCTCGCGCTTGTCCGTACCCAGCGTTGACGTCGGTATCCCGATGCTGTCGATGCACTCGATTCGCGAAACGGCCGCTCTCAACGACATCACCGCGATGCAATCGGTTTTTCGTGAAATCTTCACGCGGGGCTATGCGGAGGTCACAAAATGAAAATGCTGACGTTGATTCGCCACGGAAAATCGGCGACGAAAGAGTCCGGTATGGGCGACTTCGATCGCAATCTGAATGAGCGCGGACGGGAGGACGCAGGCCTCATGGGCACCGTTCTGGGCGCACTGTTTCCCGTACCCGGTATTATTCTCGGCAGTTCAGCGCAACGCGTAGAGGAAACAATCGCCGGCATGCTGGACGCGGCGTCTCGGGATGGGACGCGCTAT
This sequence comes from Spirochaeta sp., assembly GCA_027859055.1. Taxonomy (GTDB): domain Bacteria; phylum Spirochaetota; class Spirochaetia; order DSM-27196; family Alkalispirochaetaceae; genus Alkalispirochaeta. Next base: position 24,844 of record JAQIBO010000022.1, on the reverse strand, counting down.
CCGATGCCGGAGACGAAACGTGATCTTTACCTGTCCGACGCAGCCATAATCTGGGATTTTGCCTATTCAGCGCTGCTGGAAGCGGACGAGGTGTGGCTGTGTGGCCATAATCCCGGAATTACCGAGGCGATTGAACAGTTTTCCGGAGCCGGTATTGACGACGTTCCTACCCTTGGAATAGCGCGGATCGCCTTTGAGGAGGTGCTTCCGAGCCCCTCTTTGGGGGAACTGTACTTTTACGACGTTCCCAAGAACCACCGCTCCTGACAGACGCCTATGGAACACACGTCATGGGTAATCGTACTGGTTGAACCCGCCCGGGGCGGAAATATCGGTGCTGCGGCGCGGGCGATGAAGACGATGGGGTTTGCTACGCTTCGGATCGTCGACGCAGCGGGAACGGCGCCGGTGGACAGCGGCGAGGCGATCGCGTTTGCCCACGGGTCAACAGAGATACTTGCCGCGGCAGAACGGTACGCGTCGCTTCACGAGGCGGTGGCAGATTGCGGCACCGTTGTCGGGACGACCGGCCGACGCCGCGGGAAACGCAGTGAGCTGTTCACCCCGGACGAGCTGATCAACGTGTTACGCGACGGGCCGACGGCTGAACGAATCGCGGTTGTATTCGGGCCGGAGGAGCGTGGCCTGAGCAACACCGAGCTGGACGAGTGCGATCTCCTCAGTGCGGTTCCGATGCGGGCGGCGTACCCCTCGCTGAACCTGGGCCAGGCGGTAATGGTATACACCTACGCGCTTTCACCGCTTGTGTTTGTCACCGACCGGCGCCGTGACCCGCCGGCACCGGATGAAAGCGTGCAGGCGATTCGCCGCAAGGCGATCCGCGTGTTACCTCGTCTGGGCTTCGACCCGAGCCGGGCGATAACCACCAGAATTCTGGAACGGATCACCACCGCGTCGGGAACGGACTCCCGGTTGATTCACTCCGTGCTCAACGCTATCGATGTGCACCTTCCCGGGGAGTAACAATTTCGCGCAGCGTCTCGGAGACGGACGCCCACATCGTACCCTCCGGCGGTTCCGCCTGAAACGCCATCTCCTGTCCGGTGCGCGGATGAGAGAAACGAATCCGCCACGCGAGGAGCGCGATGCTTTTATCCCGTAACGGTCGGCGTGCGCCGTACTTCGCGTCGCCAAGGACGTGCCATCCCCGGTGGGCGAGTTGGACGCGAATCTGGTGGTGCCGGCCCGTTTCCAGGCGTATCAGCAGCACCGTATGGTGAGTCGTTGCGCCGATCACCTCGTAATGGAGCTGGGCAGCTTTTCCGGTTTGATCCACGTTACTCCGGTTGCGGGAGGAGTCTGTAGCGATCCGGTCCTCGATCGTTCCGGAGCTTTCCGGCGGTGCCGTGGTGACCACGGCGACGTATTCACGTCGGACCTCGCCGTCATGGAACTGGCGGTGCAGGGCGGCCGCGCTGTCCCGGTGGCGTGACACAACGACCAACCCCGAGACCGGTTGATCTATCCGGTGAACCGGTTGAAGCTCGGCGTCTTCAAGAACGGACCGCCAGTGAGAGATGATCGTTTCAACACCGCGTTTCCGCGTTTCCACCGCCTCTCCGGCACGCTTGTTTACAACGAGAAGATCACTGTCGAGATATATGAGAACGCTCATTGCAGTAATGCATACACATTTTCGGTCTATTACGCCATACTGTCGCCCGTGCAGTTGATCCATATCGCCGACATTCGGGCGCCCCTTGGAAATGATCACTTTTCGTGGGCGTTGGGCCACGCGCAGACCGCCAATGCGGATCTGGTGGTGTGTACCGGGGATATTGCGGCGGATCCCCGCAGGGGTGTGTACAAGCAGGTCGCGGGAACGGTCTCCGAGGGCGCTGTGGACGCCGTGTTCACACCCGGCGAAGGAGATGACCGCACCGCCTTTTTTGAGGCGTTCGGGCGGAGATACCGCATCGATCCCCCGTACCGGTATCTCGATCGCCTTGTACGCGTCGCCGGTGTACCGCTCCTGCTCATCGACAGCGCGGATGGCACCCTTGCGGAGGAACAGCTCCTGTGGCTTCAGTCGCAGTTGCACGATTTGCACCGGGCGGTAGTACGAGGCGAAAGTTGCAACGATCTCCTCCTGTTTTCGCATCGGTCTTTGCTTCCCGACTCTGATCAACCACACACACAGTCACCGATCACAAACGCCGACGAGATTGAAGAGATACTATCGGCGTACCGCGCCGGCCGTCACCGTCTCCGGATTTCACTGTTCTCCGGAGGGTGGTCCGGCCGGGGACCGCAGCACCCTGCAGGTCTGCACAGTCATGGAACCCCGCCGTTTGGTACGGAACGCGGGGCGATTCGCCTTATCAGCGTGAATGCAGGAGAACCGCTGGAAACCGTTCTCGTTTATCCTGCCCGCGCGTCGGAGAATGAAGAAAACAAATCTGGAGGAGATGCTTCATCCCGATGAATGATGAACATTTTCAGGATCTTGACCGGCTCTTCTCTCAGCTTCGGGAAGCGCCGCCGAACAGCCAGGCCGAACTTGATCGGATTTACCGACGCGGTTCGCGCGCGTTGCATCCCGATCTGACCGGTGACGACGGTTCCCGATTTGTCCGTTTTCAGCACGTTTTTGCATTGTACCGGACAGAATGGGCCGATCGCCGGTCGATTTCCTCAATTCGACAGTCCGTCGATCCCTTCGCCGTTCTGCGGGATCTTGGGCTGCCCGATGATCTCCCGCCGCGCCCCGCGCTGTACGCCTCGCTGTACCGGTTCCGTTCTCTCGGTCTGGAGCGCTGGCGCGTTCGCACACGTCCCGCTCTGCGGCGGCGGAACGCGCAGATCATCCGCACGGTTATCTACTGGGCGTACGCCTATAACCGTACGGCTCCGCGGGTGCTCACGCCATTTCTGCTGCATCCCGGCAGTTTTGCCGTGCAGGACCGCCACGCCTCGCGCTATTTCCTGCTGCGAAAACTGTTGTTTCGCAGCCTCGATCTGTTGATTCGATATCAGGACCTGCAACGTGAGGCGACGAGGGATATCGCCCGGGACATCCTTGCGTATGTGGATCACGTCTTTCCCGATCAACGGCGCGACGCGCCGCCGGTTTTCGGGGAGCTTCGCGAGATGATGCGCTGGATATCAGCGGAGTCTGAACTGCCGCCGGACCGGATCGGTCTGGACGGATAACCGGCAGGAGGCCGTTACGGCGGTTGCCCCGGTACGCTGAGTGAATACGCTGGTATCCACCCGGGTGGCTGAGTATCTGCCGCGGCCGCTTTCAATCCAGTACCGTTTTGTGTATTCTGTACGGCATGGCAACGCCCAACAGAAACGACGCAATGACCCTCCTGACTACGTATACCAAATCGGAAAGCCTCATTCATCACGCCCAGGCGGTGGAGGCGGTGCTGCGGCACTACGCCCGTAAATGGGGGGAGGACGAGGAAAAATGGGGACTTATCGGTCTCCTCCACGATCTGGACTGGGAACAGTTCCCTGACCAGCACTGCGCCAAAACCACGGAAATACTGACTGAGGCGGGGTGGCCGGCGGACTGGATCCGATCGATTCGCAGTCACGCCTGGGGTATGTTCACCGATGACAAGCCGGAGCAACCGATGGAAAAGGTGCTTTATACTATCGACGAGCTGACCGGTTTGATCACGGCAACCGCGCTCGTACGTCCGTCAAAGAGCATCCTGGACATGCAACCGAAGTCGGTCAAGAAGAAGTGGAAGGACAAGTCCTTTGCCGCGGGTGCCAACCGCGAGGTAATCACCCAGGGTGCGGAACTCCTTGGTGAACCGGTTGACGACGTGATCGCCGAGACGCTTGCGGGAATGCAGACGGTTGCAGCGGAGATCGGCCTGGCCGGTACGGATGACTGATTGAGGCAGGAGTAAGTAACAGTGTCACACGAATCACGCTCCGCGGAGAGCGCAGCAGGGGAGACAACCGGTCTCGATTTTGTTCGCACAATCGTCGTTGAGGATCGCGATGCCGGGAAGAACGACGGCCGCATCCGGACGCGCTTTCCGCCGGAGCCCAATGGGTATCTTCATATCGGTCACGCCAAATCGATCGTACTCAATTTCGGTATCGCGGAAGATTTCTCCGGTACGTGCAACCTCCGTTTCGACGATACCAACCCCAGCAAAGAGGAAGTGGAATACGTCGAATCGATTCAGACCGATATTCGATGGCTCGGATTTGACTGGGAGGATCGCAAGTACTTCGCCTCGGATTACTTTGAGCAGCTCTATGATTGGGCAACATACCTGATCGAACAGGGCAAGGCATACGTTGACGAACTGAACGCCGATCAGATCCGGGAATACCGCGGGACGCCAACCGAAGCGGGCCGGAACAGTCCGTGGCGGGATCGCCCGGCGGCGGAAAGCGTGGATCTTTTCAGGCGAATGCGGGCAGGAGAATATCCCGACGGCGCGATGATCCTGCGGGCGAAGATCGACATGGCCCATCCCAACATCAATATGCGGGATCCGGCGATGTACCGGATTCGTCTCGCCCATCACCATAGAACGGGCGACACGTGGTGCATCTATCCGACCTACGATTTTGCCCACGGCCAGTCCGATGCAATAGAAAGAGTAACCCACTCAATCTGCACTCTGGAGTTTGAAAACCATCGACCCCTGTACAACTGGTTTATCGAGAACCTTCCGGTCCCGTCGACACCGCGGCAGATCGAATTTGCCCGACTGAATCTGACCTATACGGTTATGAGCAAACGTAAGCTCCTGCGTCTCGTACAGGAGCGGCACGTCGACGGCTGGGACGATCCGCGAATGCCAACGGTAAGCGGACTTCGCCGCCGGGGGTACACCCCGGAAGCGATCCGCAATTTCTGTCGCAAAATCGGTGTATCCAAGACAAACAGTACCGTCGATCTGGCACTTCTCGAATACAGTTTGCGTGAGGATCTGAATACGCGTGCCGAGCGATACCTGGCGGTCACCGACCCCATAAATCTGACGATCACCAACTGGCACGACGGCGAGGTGGACTGGTTTGCGGCGGTCAACAACCCCGAAGACGAATCAGGGGGAACGCGGCAAATGCCGTTTACGGGAAATCTGTATGTTGAACGCGAGGATTTTCTTGAAGACCCGCCCAAAAAGTGGTTTCGCCTTGCGCCGGGGAAAGAGGTCCGCCTCAAATACGCCTATTTCGTGACCTGTAACGAGGTGATCAAAGATGAGAGCGGCGCCGTCGTTGAATTGAAGTGCACCTATGATCCGGAAACGCGCGGCGGTGACAGCCCGGACGGGCGAAAAGTCAAAGGAACGCTTCACTGGGTCACGCAGGAACACGCGAAGCCGGCGCAGATCCGTTTTTACGAATCCCTGTTTGACCGGGAGGATCCGGAAGACGTCGGACCCGACGAGGATTTCCTCAGCGCCCTCAATCCAAACTCGTTACGGACGACGAACGGCTTTGTGGAGCCCGCCCTTGCGGAGGTACCCGCCGGGCAGTCGGTTCAGTTTTTACGAATCGGCTACTTCTGCGGCGACATTCGTCACAGCACACCTGAACATCTTGTCTTCAATCGGGCAGTAACGCTCAAGGACAGCTGGGCGCGGGTGCTCCGGAACAAGCGCGAAAACGAAGGCTGACCCGCGGCACAGGCCGCGGTCCGGCAGCGGTCAGCTCTGGGCGGGGCAGCGATCAGCTATCGCCGGCGGTCAACTGGTGACCGCCCCCTTGCTTGCAGAGCTGGTGAGTTGCGCGAACTTCCACAGCGCCCCGCGGTGATAGCCGTTGTCCCGCGCTTTCCATGCGGCGCGCCGCCGCGCTACTTCTTCCTCGGACAGACCGACTGACAACTCTTTATTGCGCGTACTGATCGTGATGATATCTCCGTCGTTCAGAAGTCCGATCATGCCGCCCACCTGCGCCTCCGGCGCCACGTGGCCCACAACCATCCCGTGAGACCCGCCGGAGAACCGCCCGTCGGTAATCAGGGCAACATCTTTTCCCAGGCCGGCACCGGCGATCGCGGCGGTGGGAGAGAGCATCTCCCGCATCCCCGGGCCCCCTTTGGGTCCCTCGTATCGGATCACCACTACATCACCGGCGGAAACCCCGTCGTTCAGAATCGCATCAAGCGCCTCTTCTTCACGGTCAAAGACCCGTGCCGGACCGCGATGTTCAAACTCGTTCAGGCCGCACGTTTTGACCACCGCGCCCTCTTCGGCAAGATTTCCCTTCAGAATCGCGATCGGTCCGCGCACCTGCTCGGGGTTGTCGAAGGAGCGAATCACGTCCTGCCCGGAAAGATCGACCTTCACGTCGGCAAGGTTCTCCGCCAGTGATTTGCCGGTAACGGTCAGACAGTCACCATGCAGCATACCGCGATCCAGAAGCATCTTCATCACAACCTGTACGCCACCAACCTGATACAGGTCTTCCATCACGTACTGCCCGGCAGGCTTCATATCGGTCAGGATCGGCGTTGTGTCGTAAAAGTGGTTGAACTCCTCAATTGTCAGATCAACGTCAACCTCATGGGCCAGGGCAAGCATGTGAAGTACCGAGTTTGTGCTTCCGCCCAGCGCCATGACGACACGAATTGCGTTCTCAAACGCGTGCTTCGTCATGATATCCCGGGGGGTGATATTCTCTTTCAGGCATCCGAGCAACGCGTCGGCACTGGCCTCCATCACCCACTTGCGGTGGGGGCTGACAGCGGGCACCGAGGCGTTTCCGGGAATGCCCATTCCCAGCGCCTCCATCGCCGCGGCCATCGTGTTGGCGGTGTACATGCCACCGCACGCCCCGGCACCGGGACACGCCGCGGCTTCGATACCGTGGCGTTCCTCCTCGGTGATCTTACCGGCGGAATACGCCCCGACCGCCTCAAAAGCGCTGACGATATCGACTTTTTTGCCCTGGTAAATGCCGGCGGCGATCGTTCCTCCGTAGATAAACACTGAGGGCACATTCATTCGCGCAAGCCCCATGACCGTACCGGGAATCGTCTTGTCGCAGCCGCCGATTCCGAGGAGACCGTCCATCTGATGTCCCCGGGCATCAAGCTCAATCACATCTGCGATCGTCTCGCGGGATATCAGCGACGCCTTCATTCCCTCGTGTCCCATCGCCTCACCGTCTGTTACCACAAACGTGTGGAACGACATCGGCATCGCACCGAGCTCTTTCAGACGGGTTTTGGACATCAGCGCGATTTGATCGTGGTGCATGTTGCAGGGGCTGACATCGCTTCCCGCACTTGCGATGCCGATAATCGGTTTGGAAAAATCGTTATCCCCAACTCCGACCGCACGAAGCATCGCCCGGTTGGCGGTTCGTTCAACTCCCTGGGTCATTATCCGGGATCGTCTGTTCAATGATTCTGCCATGAGGGGTATCCTTTCTTTTTTCTCGTGTGGGCCTACGCGGTGACCGGCGTGTAATCGCGCAGGTACGGCAGTCGGCCGGCCAGGTTCTGAATATCATCGATGTTGGATAGCAACACCGAGGTGGAATCCCAGTTTCCGGCGATCAGCGCGCTCCGATAGGAGGGAGCCATATCAAAACTGTGTTCCGTACCGTTTACGGTCAACGTGGAGGAGGGGAGGTCAACCGAAACGGGGATACTCGGGTCGGCCTCGACCTGATCCATAATTGCGTTCAGAACATCTCCGGGGAGGGTAAGCGTTGGAACTCCCATTGCGGTGCAGTTTCCGGCAAAAATCTCCGCGAAGGATTCGCCGACCACCGCTTTGATTCCCGCACGCATCAGCGCCTGCGGAGCGTGTTCCCGGGATGACCCGCACCCGAAGTTGCGATTCACAAACATGACCGACGCTCCCGCGTACTTCTCATCGTTGAACGGATGCGGTTTCAATCCGCCCTGCGGGTCAAACCGAAGATCGTAAAACGCGTATTCACCGAGGCCGTCAAAAGTCACCACCTTCATAAACCGGGCCGGTATAATCTGGTCGGTGTCTATATCGTTACCGCGAATGACCATCCCGGTTCCCTTCACGTGCTTAATCGCTTCTTTTATTTCCTGCATTACCGTGTCTCCTTTTTACGCCACCGGCTCCGGCACGCCGGCAAACTCACGAATATCCCGCACCTCTCCGGCGATCGACGCTGCTGCAACCATCGCCGGACTCATCAGAAGTGTTCGTCCGCTCGGCGACCCCTGGCGGCCGACAAAGTTCCGGTTGGAACTGGACGCTGAGATCTCCCGGTCGTTGAGTTTGTCCGGGTTCATCGCAAGACACATGGAACAGCCGGCGCCGCGCCATTCGTAGCCGGCCTCGCGGAATATCTCCGGCAGTCCTTCGCGCTCCGCCTGCGTGGCAACCTGTTTGGAACCGGGGACCACAAACGCGCGCACGTTTTTGGCGACTTTATGTCCTTTGACGATGCGCGCCGCCTCGCGCAGGTCGCTGATCCGTCCGTTTGTGCAACTGCCGAGAAACGCCACGTCGATCTTCTTTCCGAGAATCGGGTCCTGTTCGCCAAACCCCATGTGGTCCAGCGCCTTCGCGGCAATTTCCCGCTGATCGTCAGGAACGTCTGCGAGAGCGGGGATCCGTTCATCCACGGCGATCGCCTGGCCGGGGGTAATCCCCCAGGTGACCATCGGGCTGAGACTATTTGCGTCGAGCTCATACACATCGTCATATTCCGCATCGGGACCGCTGGCAACACTCCGCCAGAACTCTGCAGCCCGCTCAAACGCCTCACCCCGGGGCGCGTATCGACGACCACGGATGTAGTCGATCGTCGTCTCGTCAGGATTAACGTACCCGACGCGTGCACCGCCCTCAATGCTCATATTACAGATCGTCATCCGCTCTTCCATGCTCAGGGCGTGGATCGCCTCACCGTTGTACTCGTAGGCGTGGCCGATTCCCCCGTTTACACCGAGGTCAGCGATAATTCGGAGGATGATGTCCTTGGCGTAGACGCCGGGTTGCAGACGTCCGGTGACGTTGATCTTGCGCACCTTCGGTCGACTGAGCGCCATCGTCTGCGTCGCCAGGACATCCCGAATCTGGGAGGTGCCGATACCAAAGGCGATCGCCCCGAACGCACCGTGAGTGGACGTGTGGCTGTCACCACAGGCGATCGTCATTCCCGGCTGGGTGAGGCCAAGTTCCGGACCGATTATGTGAACAATTCCCTGGGACTCCGTACGCAGACCGAAAAACTCGATGCCGTGTTTTTCCGTGTTCCGTTCGATCGCCTGCATCATCTCTTCGGCAAGCTTGTCCTTAAACGGGCGTTCCTGGTCCGCGGTCGGTACAATGTGGTCCACCGTTGCGAACGTCCGGTCCGGCCGCAGAACGTTGAGCCCCCGCTCCTCGAGCATCTGGAACGCCTGCGGGGAGGTCACCTCGTGAATAAGGTGCAATCCGACAAAAATTTGATCCTGTCCGGACTCCAGCGTCCCAACCTTATGCAGATCCCAAACGGTATTAAACAGATTTCGTTTCATTGCTTCTCCCATCTTTTTACGCGGTTTGCTGATTCCCGCGAGCCATCAGTACTTTGCCCGTCCGGATCAGCTCAAGTACATCATAGGATTCAAGGACATTTATGACACTGTCAAGGCGTTCGCTTGAACCGGTCATCTGTAAGATGATGCTGTCTTCTGTCAGGTCCACGGTGTCGCATTTGAGAGCATGTACCAGTTGGAGCAGTTCACTGCGCTGTTCCTGCGGACACGCTACCTTGATGAGCGCCAGTTCCCGTTGCAGGATGTCTTCTCCCGTCCGGTCCGTCGCATGGACCACATCGATCAGCTTGTTGAGTTGCTTGAGGATCTGGTCCAGCGTTTTCTCATCTCCTGAGGCAACGATGTTCATCATCGAAAACGCTTCGTCGTTGGACGGCGATACTACCAGGCTGTCCAGGTTGTATCCGCGCCGGGCAAATACAAGGCTGATCCGGATCAGGACACCCGGGCGGTTGGCGACCAGGAGGCTGATCGTATGTTTCCGATATCCCGTAGCTTTCTTCGGCGACTGTGCCATTACTGCATTACTCATCACGTGCTCCCCACAGGCTTCGCCAGTTTCGTTTTCGGCGGCTCCGTCAGCATATCGGCGTATCCAGCACCGGAAGGTATCATCGGATAGACGTTGTCTTCCTTGGCCACTTCCACATCGATCAGGCATGGGCCTTCGTTGTACGCAAGGGCGGCGGCGATCACTTTTTTCACATCGGCACTTCGTTTGAGCCGAAATCCCTTTACCCCGAAGCTTTCTGCGAGTTTTACGAAGTTGGGATTGCCAACCATATCGACGCCGGAAAGCCGGTTTTCAAAGAACAGCTCCTGCCACTGCCGTACCATGCCCAGATACGCGTTGTTGATAATGACGATTTTTAACGGTAGCTTGTTGATCACCGCGGTGGCAAGTTCAAACATCGTCATTTGAAACCCGCCGTCACCAAGAATACCAACCACAATCTGGTCCGGATGGGCAAACTGGGCGCCGATCGCGGCGGGAAGTCCGAACCCCATCGTACCCGCTCCACCACTGGTAATCCACTGAAAGCGGTGATTTATCAGATAGTACTGAGCGGCCCACATCTGGTGTTGTCCGACATCGGTGGCGACGTAGGCATTACCGTCGGTCTGTTGAAAGATCTCATCGATAACGTGTTCCGCCTTGAGCTTCCCGCTCTTTTTGAATTTGAGCGGGTACTGCCGGCGCCACAGTTCTATCTGCGCCAGCCAGTCGGCGGTATCGTTGGGGACGACGATCTGGGCGATCTGATCGGTCGCCAGGGCGGCGTCAGCCTCGATACACAGATCGGTTGGAAGGATCTTCTGGAATTCCGACGCGTCGATGTCGATGTGGATCCGCTCGGCGGTGGGGCAGAACTTCGAAGGATTTCCGACGATACGGTCGTCCCAGCGGGAACCGATCGATACGATGAGGTCGCAGTGTTCCACCGCCCGGTTCGCATACGCTGTCCCGTGCATGCCGAGCATGCCAAGAGAAAGCGGGTGCGTCTCCGGAAACGCCCCTTTCCCCAGCAGCGTGTTCACGACGGGCACCTGCAGCTTTTCCGCCAGATAGCGGATCGCCTTGTCCGCCCCGGAAATAACCGCTCCATGACCTGCCAGCAGGATAGGGCGCCGGGCGCGTTCCAGCATGCGTGCGGCACGTTCCACCTCATCCGGATCCGCCTCGTCAGGTACGCGATAACCCGGCAGATCAAACGTCTCGCTGTAATCGGTTTCCACCACGGCGCTGGAGACGTCTTTCGGTACATCGATCAGCACCGGACCGGGTCGCCCGGTCTGGCAAATGTAAAACGCCTCTTTCATGATCGCCGGAAGCTCCGCCGCGTCTTTTACCAGGTACGAGTGTTTGACCACGGGGTATGAAATGCCGGAAACATCCGCCTCCTGGAACGCGTCAAGACCGAGGTTCCAGGTTGTCTGTTGTCCGGTGATAACGATCATCGGGATAGAGTCCATTTGAGCGGTGAGTAAACCGGTAATGGTGTTCGTTGCGCCCGGTCCGGAGGTGACGAGGACAACCGCAGGTTTGCCGGTTGCCCGGGCGTATCCGTCGGCCATATGAGTCGCACCCTGTTCGTGTCGCGTCAACACAAATTGTACCGGTGAATCCACGATTGCGTCAAAAATCGGAATTGCCGCTCCGCCGGGGTATCCAAATATGTACTCCACGCCGTGGTGGTGCACCATGTCGACAATAATTTCGGCGCCGGTTTTCTTATACATGGTCAGTACGCCTCCTTCCTCGTCAGTATTGCCGGTAAGAATTTACGTTCTTTACGACAAAGTCAACCGTGTTGCGTCAATATTTACCGAATATTTGAATGAAAATGACGTAAATTCACAGACAATCGCCTGAGGACAGGTAATCTTTTAGTATCTGAGTGATAAAAACGCCTAGATTCAAAATTTCAATCCGATTTTCTTACGGATTTAGGGCGTGCTGATTGGTTGATCATACGCGCCGTCATGAAGAAAAATGGTGTTTGTTCTTTTTTATAAAACTTAGTATCTTGCTCAGGTTGAAACCAGTGGATCCGACAGGAGGTACCATGTACGCGGCGGGGAGTGTTCATTACGAGACGTTCCGAAACGGGAGCAAGACCTATTTCAACTCAAGTCGATTCTTTCCTGAAGATGTACGCCGCGACGTCTTTGCCCTGTACGGATTTGTCCGCACCGCCGACGACTTTGTCGACCGGGTGCCCCAGGATCGGGACGGCTTCACCGGTTTTGTAAACCGATATCGCGCGGCCCTCCACGGACCGGCCTCCAATGATCCGATCATCGACAGCTTTGTTGAGCTTTCCCGGCGCAAGGGGTTTGATCCGGCATGGACCGACGCATTTTTGCATTCCATGGCGAGCGATCTTGATACCTCGCGGCACGAAACGATCGATGCGTCGTTGGCATACATCTACGGCTCCGCGGAGGTGATAGGTCTGTTTATGTCACGTATCATGAATCTCGACGCGGGAGCGGAAAACGCGGCGCAGATGCTCGGGCGGGCGATGCAGTTCATTAACTTCATCCGTGACATTGCCGAAGACAACAAATTCGGTCGCATCTACCTTCCGATTTCCGAAAGTTCATTGAATTCACTCGACGAGGCGGAAACCCGAGTCCACGGCGAAGAGTTTGTGGCGTTCATCCATGCGCAACTGCAACGATACATGATGTGGCAGGAGGAGGCCGAGGCGGGGTACGGCCTGATCCCCCGACGATATCGAATCCCTATCAAGACTGCCGGTGACATGTACAAGTGGACCGGGCAGCAAATCGCCGAGAATCCGTTTATCGTGTATAATCGCAAGGTAAAACCGCATCGGGCACGGATAGTGTTTTCCGGTCTGTTTAACCTTGTCAGTTGTTGATCCTGGAATACGATGATGCACCAGCGCCTTATAACCGCTCGCACACAGATAGAAACCGCACTGACCACCATCTTTGACCGTCGGGACAGTCCCTTTCGTGATATAGATTTGTGGTCGAACGATGTTGTTCGCCGTTTGCGGAAGTACGCGCTGAACGGGAAGCTCCTTCGCGGTGCGCTGGTACCGTTCTCGTATTGGCTGTTCCGGCAAAACGAAGAGGAATCGCCGGCAGCAATAGACGCCGGTGTTGCGATGGAGTTGATTCAGTCGTTCCTGCTTATCCACGATGACATCATGGACCAGGATGACATGCGGCGGGGCCAACCGGCGATCCATGCACAGTACCGTGACAGCACGCCGGGAACAAATCCCTGTGATGCGGATAGAGCACAGTACGGAATCTCCCTTGGAACGTGTGTCGGAGACATTTCCGCCTTTTTCGCCGTGAATGTGTTGAGCTCGATCGCGGTGGAACCGGAACTCAAGAACCGGATCATTGAACAGACAAGTCGTGAAATCATGCTGGTCGGTCTTGCGCAGATGCAGGATGTGCACCACGGCTACGTAGACCACGCGCCTGAGGACGATGTACTCAACGTGTACACCTACAAGACGGGACGGTACACGTTCAGCCTTCCAATGCGGATCGGAGCGCTGCTCGCCGGCGCCGGCCCGGAACAGCAGAGCGCACTGACAACGCTCGGCGAGCAGCTGGGGCGGATTTTTCAGATACGCGACGACCGCCTCGGAATCCTCGAGGACGCCGAAGTAACCGGCAAACCCACCGGCAGTGATATCCGGGAGAACAAGAAGACGTTGTATCGGGCGCTGTTATTTGACCGGACAGATTCGGACGATCCGGTACGTTCGCTCTTTGGAAAAGACGAGCTTTCGCCGAGAGAACTCGAAGCTGTACGGTCCGCCCTGGCGTCTCATGGCGTGCTTGCCGATGTAGATGCGCGGGTGAATCGGGAAGCGCAGGCGGCAAAAACGCTGATTGAAAATCTTAACCTGACCGCAAACGGACGGGATGCCTTGTTGTCACTGCTGCAATTCAACGTCGACCGAACGGTCTAACAGCTCGTCGTGCGCGTCATTTCAACAAAATAGCGGTGAAGTCGGGTGTCTCCGGTCAGCTCCGGATGAAAGGTGAGGGCAAGATGAGGGCCCTCACGGATGATAACCGGCGCCCCCTCAAATCTCGCGAGCACCTCAACCGCCGGGCCGCACGCAACATACCGGGGAGCCCGGATAAACACCCCGCGCAGTGATTCCGGTCCCAACGCCGGCACCTCAATATCAGCCTCAAAGCTGTCAACCTGGCGGCCGTAGGCGTTACGCTCAATTTCGGTGTCCAGAAGTCCGAGTCGCGGCTGATCGCTTCCGACAATACCTCGGGAAAGCAGGATCGCCCCCGCGCAGGTACCCATCACAGAGAGCCCCGCTGCTGCAGCGTCACGAATCGCCGCAAGCAAGCCGAACCGTTCAATCAGTTTTCCGATCGTGGTACTTTCGCCGCCGGGCAGGACGAGTCCGTCGAGCCCCGCAAGCTCTTCCGGGCGCCGGACGGGGCGCACCGCAAGCCCAAGCTCCTCAAACACGGTAAGATGACGGTGAAAATCACCCTGAAACGCGAGCACTCCGATTGTCTGTTGCATGTTGTACTACCCCGCCGCGAACGCCGTACGACGGCGCTACCAGCCGCGTCCGGCGATCCGATCGTCGGTGGCCATGCCGGATATGTTTATGCCGGTCATCGGTACGCCGATCCCACGGGATATTTCAACCAGTTTGTCCGGATCGTCGTAATACGCCACGGCGTTGACGATCGCCACCGCACGCCGCGCCGGGTTGTCCGACTTGAAGACCCCGGAACCGACGAAGACCGCCTCGGCGCCGAGTTCCATCATGAGCGCGGCGTCGGCGGGTGTCGCCACGCCTCCAGCGGAAAAATTGGGTACCGGAAGCTTGCCGCGCCGCGCAACCTCAACCACCAGATCGTAAGGAGCACCAAGCTCCTTTGCGCGGGTCATCAGTTCGTCACCCGGAGCGTTCTGGAGCGCGCGAATATCGCCGGTCAGCGTGCGCATATGCCGCACCGCCTCAACGATATCGCCGGTTCCCGCCTCGCCTTTGGTCCGAATCAGGGCTGCTCCCTCGCCGATTCGCCGGAGCGCCTCTCCGAGATCGCGACACCCGCATACAAACGGTACGGTATACCCGTGTTTATCCACGTGGTAGCGATCGTCGGCGGGTGTCAGAACCTCACTTTCGTCAACAAAGTCCACCCCCATCGACTGAAGCATGCGTGCCTCGGAAATATGACCGATTCGGCACTTCGCCATGACGGGAATTGAAACCGCCTTTTGTATCTTCTCAATCATCGCCGGGTCGCTCATTCGGGCGACTCCTCCGGCGGCACGAATATCGGCAGGTACGCGTTCAAGCGCCATGACCGCCTGGGCCCCGGCGTCGGCGGCGATTTTCGCCTGCTCCGCGTCTGTCACGTCCATGATGACGCCGCCCTTCAGCATTTCGGACAGTCCGACCTTTGTACGCCACGTCGCGGTCTGGCGCTCGGACCAAAGTGATTCACTCATCTGGGTACTTCCTTAATAAAAATCAACGTGAGTCTTGATTAAAAAATACTCTCGCAGTGCTGTCGCGTCAACACACCGGGAGCTCTCGCCAAGCGGGGTGTAGAGTGGTATTCTAAAGGACAATGGTCTCTATCCGCGAAAACATACATAGAATAGAAGAGCGAATAGAACGCGCATGTGACGCCGCCGGGCGCACGCGGGAAGGGCTGCGTCTTATGGCGGTCAGTAAACTCCAGCCACTTGACCGGGTACAGGAGGCGATCGATTTCGGCCTGCGCCTGTTTGGAGAAAGCCGCGTGCAGGAAACCGCAGAACGCCGCGACATCTTTCCCGCCGACGCGGAGGTCCATCTCATCGGACATCTGCAGCGAAACAAGGCAAAAGACGCCGCCCGGCTCTACAGCGCGATTCAGTCTATCGATGCGGTTCGGACGGTCCGCGCCATTGAATCGCACCTGACCGCCGAAAGTCCGGTAATGGATCTGCTGGTCGAAGTGAATACGTCCGGTGAGGAAAACAAATACGGCGTTCACGGTTTTGACGCGCTCCGGGAAGTTACTGAGGTGATCGAAACAAGCCCCCGGTTCCGGCTGCAGGGACTTATGACGATCGGTCCCCTCACCGGCGATGAGGCTGCGGTGCGCCACGCATTTGCACACCTTCGGGAACTTCGCGACCGGTTGGAACGGGAGACGGGACATTCCTATCCGGAGCTCTCCATGGGAATGAGCGGTGACCTGGAGGCTGCAGTGCGGGAAGGATCAACCCTGCTTCGAATCGGGACCGCCGTATTCGGGCAGCGTGATTACTGAGTCGGCCTATGGTGCGTCGTGTTTTCGCGCTGCTCCTGAGTGTACTCGCGATCGCTCCATCCATAGACGCTCAGACGCGTTCCGGCCCCGATGTCAGTTATGACGCCGACGCGATATACGATCCTGATGAACCGGTCCCGTACCAGCCGGATGAGTTCTCACCGTGGGCATACGACCTGCGCCGCGGGGAGATCATCGCAATTGGCGCGTTTCCGTTGGCGATGATCGTGACCAGCCTGACCTATGAGTTGGGACGATTTGCCTACCGGAGCGCCGCGGCGGGCGCGGTCAGCGGCGAGTACGCACCGTGGTTCTTCTCGACCTCGGTGGAAGAGACGTTTTCCAACGAGGAACGGATCGGGTTGGTGATCTCATCGGCTGTCCTGAGCGTCGGGGTTGGCGTCGCCGATTTCTTTCTGGGACGGCGTGAAGCGCGCCGTGAAGCCCGCCGGTCAGAGCAGAAACGATAACAACGAGGAAACACGAATGCCGGAACCCCTGAACGAGCGCCACGAACAACTCCCCGCCGGTACAGCCTGTGAGGTGACCGTTCCCGGGACCGAAACTGAAGCGGACCCGTCCACGCCAACGGCTGGGCGGGTAGACCAGTACGTGTCGTCTTTGCCGGATTTTCCGCCACGCAGCCAACTGAAACAACGCATCACCGCCCTGCACGTAAACGGCACACCGGTGAAGCTTTCTGCGAAAGTCCAGCCCGGGGATACGATCACGTTCACACTGCTTCCGGAGATCGTCCCGGAGGTAACGGGCGAGATGATCGACCTTGACGTCGTGTACGAGGATACCGGCATACTGGTTATCAACAAAGCGGCGGGAATGGTTGTCCATCCGGGGGCGGGAAACTGGAGTGGTACGCTCCTGCACGCGCTCATGGGACGGTACCGGCAGGATGCGTACTTCTCGCCACCGGCAGCGACGACCGCGGTATCGGACGAGTCTGTTCTGGGTGAGCCCCACGGCGATTTCCCGTCGACGGTTCGCCCGGGAATCGTTCATCGCCTGGACAAGGATACCAGCGGCGTCATGATCGTCGCCAAGAACGCAACAACCCACCAGTTTCTCACCGCCCAATTTGCCAGTCGAACCACAACCAAACGGTACATTGCACTGGTCAAAGGCTCGCCGATCCACACCACCGGATATATCGCCGGATCCCTCGAGCGGGATCCGCGCCACCGGACGCGATTTCGCGTCGCCGGTAATCTCCAGCACGAGACACTGACCACGCTTGATACAGAGGTTCCCGGATGGACGGAATCGGCATACCGGGACGGACGCGGTAAGCCGGCGTTGACAACCTATACGGTCCTGCGCCGGTTCGCCGGCTACACGCTTGTACTGCTCAGGCCGCACACCGGACGCACCCACCAGCTGCGCGTCCACCTGACGGCGATCGGTTCACCGATCGTCGGTGATCCGGTCTACGCCCGTGGTGACGGAAAGCTGCCGACAGCACCGCTGATGCTGCACGCCCTTCATCTCACCATTGTGACACAATCCGGCGGCACGGCTGAACGGTTTACCGCACCGGTACCGGAGGCGTTTCGCCGGGTGATCCGGGAGGTTCGCACGCTGACAACCGCCGGGCGTCAGCCTTCACGGGAGAGACCTCCCTCGCGGTAATAGGGGCTCAGATCACGCTCGGCAGCGACAGTTGAGGGCGGCCCCACCGAGGGAAGCAGGAGCGTGTGCCGGTCCATGGTGAAGATGTAGTCCTTCACCGTAGCGATGAGCAGCGCCTCGGCATAGGCACTCCCGGTTTCACCGATCGTCCCGGCGTGAATGATGGAGCCGGTGAAGACAACTTCCTGAAGACGAAAAAAGAACGAGCTCCGCGAGTGGGGGAGCGCCGGTATCGTCTGCACCTGGAGCGTTCCGATCTCGACGGTACCCTCACCAACGATACACCGGTTTTCAAACGCGTAGAGGTTTTCTTCGCCACAGACGATCAGGAAATCATAGACCCGGGACAATGTGCTCATGGCGCGGCGCATGTACGGCTCCGGGTGCGTCACAAACACGTGGGTGATCGTGAGCTCGTTCTGCATGATCAGCGTGAACAGTTCATGGTCAAGCGGCGTTGGATCAACCAGCGCCGCCTCGTGGGCACCCTGTTGAAAAATCAGATAGGTCGTTGTTTCGCTCCGCGGAGAAAAATACGGAATGATTCTGATACCTTCGTCTGTCAAAAGAACGCCTCGTCGTTATTACTGTGTTTGAACGATACTTCGTGCCGCTCACTGAATTGAAAGAACGCGTGCCGGAGGTCGCAGTTGATAAACTTGGTCATCGTCATTCTGGAATTGATAAACCGGCTTCCCCGAAGCGAGGTATCACTGAAATCACACTCAGTCGACTGGATCGCGTTGAAATTGCACTGATCCGCCGTAGTCCCGGCAAACGTACTGCGGTTGATCCGTGACCCGGCAAATACCGATTCAAAGATGAACGCATCCCGAAACGAGGTCCCGTCAATAACCGTAAAATCGGCGAAAACACATTCCAGGGTAGCTCCGTCGAAATTGCAGTTCTCCAATCGGGCCCCGGTCAGTCGAACCCACCGGAGGTGGCGTCCGGAGAAATCAAGATCGGAAAGATGGCGGCCGTGGCAATCCACCCGTTCAATAATCGTGGAGCCCTCGGATTCGGATGACAGCATCGCCTGCAAATCGGTTTGATCACACCGTCGGTAAAACACGATACTCCAAGTGTACGAGCCGTACGTTGGTTGCACAAGCCTGAAACGGCGGATACACTTTCCGTCATGGCCGTCTGTTATAACTGCGGAGCAGAACTTATTGTAGCGGCTCCCGTCGGCCGCTCTTTGGAGTGTGACGCGTGCCGCCAACCGGTGCGATGCTGCCGAAACTGCCGCTTTTACCAACCCGGTGCACATTGGGACTGTCGGGAAACGATCCCGGAAGCGGTGATTGACAAGGAGCGGGCCAATTTCTGCGATTACTTCAAACTCAACGCGGCGTCGCCTGATGCCACGGCGCAACAGCGTCCCGGCCCCAAAGCCGAAGGAAAGGCGCGTGACGATTTCGATGCACTCTTCTCCTGATTCTAACGATTACGCATGATTCTCTTTTTTGACTCCGGCATCGGGGGCCTTTCGTATCTTGACGAGTTTCGCCGTCGAAACCCCGATACGCCGGTCCTGTACCTGGCCGACCAGGCGTTTTTTCCCTACGGCAACCGTCCGCCCCATCAGGTGCGGGAGCGGGTGGTTTCCCTGATTTTGGCGGTACGGACGCAGTATCCGGTGGAACTCGTGGTTCTGGCGTGTAATACCGCATCGGTTGTCGCACTTGAGGCAACGCGTCGTCATGTGGAATTACCCGTTGTCGGTGTTGTGCCGGCGGTAAAACCGGCGGTTTCGGTAACAGAAACCAACCACATCGCAGTCCTCGCCACGGCCAACACGGTAACCGATCCGTATACGGATGACCTTGTCCGTCAGTTTGGCGGATTGTGCCGTGTCACGCGGCTTGGACTCCCTCGTCTGGTGGTCGCGGCGGAAGCAAGCATCTGCGACGGTTCCACCTCGGCGATCACCGAGGTCGTTACCCGGGACGTGAAACCGTCTTTACCCGCCACTGTCGATACGATCGTTCTTGCGTGTACCCACTTCATCCGGATCAGGGATGATCTGGCCCGCCTGCTCGGGCCTGACCGGAAGATTGTTGACTCCCTGGACGGTGTGGTTCGTCGGATTTCCTGGGTGATTGAAACGAAGGGAATAACAGTTGCGGGAGACCCCCGCACACCACCGCTCTTCCTGAACACCGCACCGTTGGATGACGCCCTGGCATGTCTTCCCTTCGAGCAGCGGCATCTTCACCTTGAAATGGCGGCGGGATGAAACAGCAGCTTGAGGCGACGGTGCTGTGGGGCGCAAATAACATCTTCACGGTACGCTCTTCCGACGGTACCGGTACCGAGGTTCACGAACACCTGCGTCTCAAGGGCAAAATTCTGGATTCCGATCAATACGAGCACAATCCACTCGCCCCGGGAGATATCGTGGAACTGGCGCGCTCGGGAGATGGAGATCTCCAGATCGTCAGTCGTCGTCCGCGGAAAAATGCGGTGACGCGGTGGAATCCGAAACGGCAAAGGGTTCAGACGGTTGCCGCAAACGTTGACCGTCTGTTTGTCGTTACCAGTACCCAGGAACCGCGCTATCGTTCCCAGTTTATCGACCGTGTTCTCGTCATGGCCACGCTGGAAGAGATCACCGCAGCCGTGATCGTGAACAAGGCTGACCTCTCCCTCGATGCGCCGGCGCAACGGCATATCGCCGTGTTGCGGAATCTGGGGTACGAGGTGTATTTCACCGTTGCCGACGTCCCGGAAACGGCGACGCAGATCAAAACAGATCTCGATACAGTTGCATCCCTGATTGACGGCGCCACCGTCGCTCTGTTCGGCCAATCGGGAGTCGGCAAATCATCGCTGATCAACCGCCTGATTCCCGGAGCGGAGCAGAGCGTCGGCGATGTCTCCGTTCGCTACGATCGGGGCCGTCACACCACCACATTGGCAAAACAGGTGATCGCCACAACCGGCGCCGGGACGGTTCCGCGCGTGTGCATCGACACGCCGGGGGTCCGGGAATACTCCCTTGCGCAGTACGAGATCACCGAGGTTGCCGCGGGATTCCGGGAATTTCGATCCCACATCCAAAGCTGTCGAATGCCGAGTTGCACCCACCTGCACGAACCGGAATGCGCCGTCCTCGCAGCGGTCGACTCCGGAGATATCACACCGGAACGCTACGACTCGTACCGTCAGATCGTCACAACCGGGCCGGAGCGAATGCGATGAACGCCGTACAGATTCTGGAATTTGATCGAATTCGCGCTCAGATCGCGATGCACGCGACATGTGCGCGGACTGTCGACGAACTCACGATCCTCCTTCCGGAGACCGACGCGGGCACCGTTGCTGAGCAGAAGCGGTACGTTCAGGCGCTCCTTTCGCGAATCGAGTCCGGCGTCGTCACGCCGTCCGGATCGGTGGAAGAGATTACGCCGCTCTTTGAAGAGATCGCCATGGATGGAGCGGTCCTGGAGCCGGACGCGTTGCTCACAATGCGCCGCTTTCTGGAATACGCGACTGCGGTCCTCCAGTTCTGTCGCGTAGACGACGCGCCGGTGTTGCACGACCTCGTCCGCGACGTCACCATTCCTGCCCAGCTCGCCGGGGATCTCAATACCTTTGTCACCGATGACGGCGAGATCTCCGAGGCGGCGATACCGGAGTTGCGGCGCCTCAAATCGGAGATCGGCCGGGTCAACCGCGCCCTCATTCGGCGGGCCGAAGAGATGATGCGTACCGATAGCGAGATCTATCGCGGTGAAGAGCCGACGATCCGTGACGGTCGTACGGTACTTCCCCTGGCGGCAAACTTCAAAGGCCGCGTTGACGGCATCATCCACGAGTCTTCGGGCAGCGGTGAAACGCTGTTCGTCGAGCCACGCCAGCTGGTGGACCTGAACAACGAACTGATTCAGGCGCACCACGCGATTCACCGGGAAATACGCCGGGTCCTTCGCGAATTGAGCGCCGACGTTCGCCGTGAACTGCCGCTCCTGCGGCCGCTCTACGACGCCGTTGTTACCGTTGACGGGTATATCGCCCGCGCGCGCTGGGGGGCGGAACGAGGCGGTGTCGTCGTGGAAGTCGGAGATCACCTGGACCTGCGGGGAGCGCGTCATCCGCTGCTCGGCGCCGCCTGTGTCCCTCTGTCCGTCGCGTTTGAGGACGACACGCACATGCTGGTAATCAGCGGCCCCAACACCGGCGGCAAAACGGTACTTATCAAGACGGTCGGTCTTCTCTCAATGCTCCATCAGTGCGCAGTCCCGATCCCCGTTGAAGCGGACAGCACGTTGCCGCTCTTCCAGTACTGGGGCGTTGATATCGGTGATGAGCAATCGATCGACGATAACCTGTCGACGTTCTCCGCCCATATGCGGCGCCTCGCCGCGATCATCCGTGATGCCGGTCCGGAGAGTCTGGTGCTCCTTGACGAACTGGGCAGCGGGACCGATCCGGACGAGGGTGCCGCGCTTTCCATGGCGATCGTGGACTTCCTTATCGAACGGGGCTCAACGATTCTGGTCAGCACGCACCAGACCGTTCTCAAGCATTACGGCTATACCCGCGAGGGCGCTCGCAACGTCTCCATGGCGTTTGACCAGGACACGCACCAACCGACGTATCGCGTCGTGTCGGGACGTCCCGGTTCCAGCCACGCGATCGAAACCGCCGAGGATCAGGGCGTTGCTGCCGCCGTCATCGCAGCCGCGCGGGCATACGCGGGGGACCGGGAAAACAGCGTCACCGAGATAATCAACCGCCTGCTTGTGCAGGAGGATGAGCTTCAGCGCCGGGCAACGGACCTGGTTGAACGGGAGGCGCGCTTCCAGACGCGGGAGACGCTTCTCACTGAGCGGGAAGGGGAGCTCGATACGCGCGAACGGGAGTTGCGCCAGAGCTCCATTGCGGAGCTTGAACAGACGATTCGCGACTCGCGCAAAAGGATTGAAGCGGAGGTTCGCCGGCTCCGCGAACGAGGCACCGAACTTGACCGTACAGATATTCGAAGCGCCCACGAGCAACTCGAATCGATAGAGAGCGAGCGGGACAGGCAGCGCGAGAAGATCGATCAGCTTTCACGGAACTCCGCGCCTGTCGGTCCAACGGCGCCACTCACGGCGATAGAGGCGGGACAGAGCGTCCGCCACGCCCGCACCGGAAAAACGGGAACGGTGAAGTCCGTTCGCGTCGAACGCGTTGAGGTCCAGTTCGGGGCGCTCCGTATGCAGGTGCCCCGGGAAGAGCTGACGCGGGCAGATACCCGCTCCCCCGGCGATGGTCCTACTCCACCGACTAATGGTCCCGCCGTCCGGTTTTACCAACCGCGGGGCAGCTCATCAGAAGGGCGGGGCGGACGCGGCGGCGCCACGTTCGAGCTCGATATCCGGGGACAACGGCTGCATGAGGCGCTGGAGGCGTTGGAACGCCAGGTTGATGAGGCGCTTCTCCAGGACCTGCACTCCTTTTCCGTAATCCACGGGACCGGAACGGGCGTTCTGCAAAAAGGCGTGCATGACTATCTTTCTAAACGATCGGAGATCGCCTCTTACCGCTTTGCCCGGCCGGAAGACGGCGGATTCGGCAAGACGATGGTTGAGATTTCCTCCGACAGTGGATAGTATCGCCGTGTGAAACCCGTTTTTCGTGTCTTGCTACTCAGCGCTGTTGTTTTTGCGCTCACCTCGTGTCTGTCTACCGAGGTAGAACTGGATCTGCGAAATGGGAATGCGCTCATTCTTGACCTTACCTATCGCATGCCGATCGGCCTGTGGGAGTTCGGCGTTTTCGATGATGAAACCCCGGAGCGGGCGATTCCGGTATCCCGCCGCGACGCCGAAGAAACCGCAGTTCTCTACGAAGATGTCACCCTTGTCTCGTACACTCTTCGTGAAGAGGCGGACCGTGCCGTCGTTCACGTCGTGTACCGAGTAGAATCGGTGAGCGGTCTCCAGGGCCTGTGGGGACGGGTTGCCGGTTCTCCCCTCGACCTTTCGTTTGAGTCCGGCCGGCTCCGGCTTCCCCTCAGTTCGGGCGGGCCGGATGACGGGATCGATCCGCAGCAGCGGGATCTCATCGAGGAAGTGTTTGACGGGGAGGTGTTTTCGGTTGCGATTCGCACCCCGGAACCGATAACTGCGATGGAGCTCCCCCGCATCGACGGCGCCGAGGACACCCGGGGTGACGACGATCGCCGCATCGTCTGGCAGGCACCGATGGGTGCGTTGCTTTCCACGGAAACACCGGCACAAATCCGCATTGAATGGGAGACGACGGATCAATGAGAAGCTCAGGCGTAGAGTCGTTTGAAGAACGTTTGCGCGACCTCTTCGACCGCATCGATGATGAACTGGAAGACCGGTGGGGCGGAGAGTACCCGTTACATCCATCACGACCACCTCGAGGAACGGTAAAAAACAAGGAGCAGGACGGGTTATTCAACGTCGGTGCCTCGTTCAGCGCCGGCTATGGAAGCGAACACGGCAAAGGGTACGTGATCGAGGTTCGGCTGGTAACGTTGAGCAACGTCGATGATGAAACGCGGGAAAATGTGCGCGAGTACAGCGCCCGGCGGATACAGGAACTCCTCCCGGAGTACTTTCCTGATCGAACCCTGGAGATCGTCCGTGATGGCGACCTGTTCAAAATTATCGGCGACCTCTCTCTGAATTGACCGCATCACCCTTGTGTCGTCGAGAGAGTTGACTGTACAATAAGAGAAACTCGGGAATAACCAGATAAAGGACCGTGCATGGATACGCAACTGCAGGATATAATTACCAAGATTCACGACGAGGGTGTCAAGGAAGCGGAACAGCGAGCCAAGCGCATCGTTGAATCCGCTGAAAAACAGGCCAAAGAACGGGTTGACCGTGCCAAGGCCGAGGCGGATCAGATTCGCAAGGACGCCGTACAGGAAGCTGCCCGAAG
>JAQIBO010000009.1 GCA_027859055.1 Spirochaeta sp. | reverse complement strand
GGATAAGTGGTGACTCCGGCGAGGAGATCTGCCCGTCCTATTTTTTCAAGGATGTTCTTTCGGGCCGGCGAATCCGCAACCATTTCAACGACTGGCAAATCCATATCTCTCCGGACATTGCATATACGATCTGGATGTACGTCACGGTGACCGACGACACAGAGTATCTGCGCCGCTACGGCGCGGAGATCGTGTTTGAGATCGCCCGTTTTCTGGTATCGCGCAGCCACTTTCGGAAGGACCGGAACGGGTACGACGTGATCCGCGTTCTTGGGCCGGACGAATACCATGAGAACGTCGACAACAACTTCTTCACCAATTTTCAGTTCCGCTTTGCTGCGGAATACGCCGTGTCGCTCTACAACTGGATGGCAGAGCACGCACCGGACGAGCTTTCGGCAATCGTTGAACGCATCGGTCTCGCAGAAGGGGAACGGGCGGACTGGCGCGATCTGGCGGAACGGATCGTTCTGCCCGCGCCGGACGAGGAGACGCAGATCATAGAACAGTTCGAAGGGTACTTCGACCTTGAGGATACGCGTCCGGAGGTGATCCGCGAGAGACTCCTGGACCCGGGTGAATACTGGGGCTGGCCGAACGGAATCGCTGTGGAGACCCAGGTGACAAAGCAGGCCGATGTGACGCAGCTCTTTGTGTTGTATCCCCGGGAGTATCCGCGTTCGGTGATGTCCGCCAACTGGGAGTACTACGAGCCCCGGACGCAACACGGCTCTTCGCTCAGTCCGGCGGTGTACGCGATCGTCGCGGCCTGGGTCGGGCGGCTTGACCACGCGTACCGGTATTTTTTGAAATCGTGCACGATCGACCTGTACAACGACAACAAGGCGGTGAGTGGCGGCACGTTTATCGGCGGCATCCACACCGCCGCCGCCGGGATCAGCTGGCAGGTGGTTGTCTCCGGTTTTGCGGGTATGTATCTCACCGACGGCGGCTTTGGGTTTCGCCCGCATTTGCCGAATGAGTGGCAGCGCCTGTCGGTTGCCGTACAGCGCCGGGGTGCCGGAATTGACGTGACCGTACAACTGAGCGACGTCGCCGCGGCGTACACGGTGACGTGCGCCGCCGATGCGGAAAATCCCATTCCGCTGGAGATCACCGTCGGTGACACGACCAGATCGGTGGCGCCGGGAGCATCGGTACCGTTTCAGATTCAGATGTGAAAAACGGCGCGGGGCCGCCTCTTGCCGGCGCGCCGCCGGGGTACTACATTCACCGGTATGGCACACACGGAACATGCGCCGCGCGTGGCGGTGATCGGGGCGGGGCTCGGCGGATTGTCCGCGGCGATTCGCCTGGCACACGCCGGATACCCCGTCGACGTGTTCGAAAAGCAAAGCGGCCCCGGCGGAAAGGCGTTCAGTGAACAGATCGGAGCGTACCGGTTTGATACCGGGCCCAGCCTGTTCACCCTCCGCCCCGTATTTGCCCAACTCTTTGAAGAGACGGGACGCTCCATTGACGACTACGTGACGCTGACGCCGCTGGAACAGATCTGCCGGTATTTCTGGCGGGACGGCGCGCGGATGGAGAGCTCCGCTGATCCCGACCGCTTCGCGGATCAGTTTCACCGCACGTTCGGGGAAGACCCGGCGCACCTTCGCTCGTTTCTGGCGTATTCCGAACAGATCCACCGCGTCACCAGTAATCTCTTTCTCGAACGGAGTCTGCATGAGTGGAATACCATCTTTACCGGTGAGTTCTGGCGGTCGGTGATGCAGCTGCACAAAATCGACGCGCTTCGGACGATGGATCGGGCGAACCGCGCCTTCTTCAAGAGTGCCCACATGCGGCAGTTTTTCAACCGCTACGCCACCTACAACGGATCCGATCCGTACCAGACACCGGCAACGTTGAACATCATTCCGCACGTTGAATACGGGATCGGCGCATGGTCGGTTGCCGGCGGCATATACGCGATTCCCCACGCGTTGGAACGCCTTGCCCGGGATGTTGGTGTGCGCCTGCATTACGGGGTAGCCGTCGACGAGATCCTGACCACCGGTCGGCCGGGGCTGCGGGGGCGCATCGGTTCCCTGTTTGCCGGACCACAGGGGCGCGCGCGCGTCCGTGGCGTCCGGGCCGGCGGTGTCGACTATCCCGCGGAGATCGTGATCTCCAACGCCGACGTGACGCCGACATACGAGCGGTTGCTTGGTGACACCCGGGCGCCCTTGTACAAACGGTATCAGCGGTTGGAGCCGTCGAGTTCCGGGCTGGTGTTCTACTGGGGTGTCCGAAAACGGTTCCCCGAGCTTGGGTTGCACAACATTTTCTTCTCCGATGACTACCGTGCGGAGTTCAACGATATCTTCCAACAGCACCGCTGTCCCGAGGACCCGACGATCTATCTTAATATCACCGCGAAAGACGGCGCCCCTGACGATGCTCCCGCGGACGGGGAAAACTGGTTTGTTCTGGTTAACGCGCCGGCCGACACGGGGCAGGACTGGGAGAGTGAGGCGAAACGCGTACGCGAGGCGGTTCTCCGACGGTTGAGCCGCGAGCTGGACACCGAGATTGAAACGGTGCTGGAAGAGGAAGCGCAGATGACGCCTCCAGACATCGCGGCAAAGACCGACTCGCACCGGGGAAGCCTGTACGGAATCGCCTCCAATACACGCGGGGCGGCGTTCCTCCGTCATCCCAACCGCTCACGGCGCTACCGCGGTCTCTACTTTGCGGGTGGCTCCGCCCACCCGGGCGGCGGCATGCCGCTGGTCGTGCTCGGTGGACGAATTGTGGCGGATCTGGTGCGCCGTCACGATCCGTTGGACCGTGAGGCGCGATGAGAGCGGCTCCGGATCAGAACTGCATTTGGTCGAGGATATCGGTGCCGGCACCTTCCCCGTCGAAGGGACTTCCGCCTCCCGGAAGGCCCCCAAAGCTCCGCTCCTCAACCTCACGGTACATGCGGAAGATGGTACGAACCTCCGACAACTGCTCGGTCAGGCGCATCTCCTCCCGGGTGAACTCGCGAAAGAACTGCTCAGAGCTCCGGCCGTCTATCTGCGTGCGTCCGATACCCTGGGCGTGAAAGCGGTTCAGCTCTCGCAAGCGGTACACCGTATTTTCAAACAACGGCAGGATGCTGCGCATCGTCACGATAGCGGGACTGACCTCCTGCCGCAGCCGCATGTCCGAACCAAGTGAACCGCCTCCTCCGGATACCGCCTTCTCGAGCTGCGGGCGCACGGCGATCAGATCGCGATAGGCGTTGGCAAAGTTCCCGCGAGTATCGAGGTATCGTTGGGCGTACGCCTGGGTAAATGTCGCCGCACCGTTGCGGAAGATTTCAAGCCGAATTTCCGCCCAGCGATCGTAGTAAGCCTCGAAGTCGCCGTTGGGAACCGGTTCGGTAGTGAGCCCGCGGTCCGCGACGCTTTCGACGGCGGTTCCCGCATCGGCAACGCGGCTGTCCCGCGATGTGGTGACCGCCACACGGCCGCTGCGGACGCCGAGCAGTGAAGATTCGTCCGGAGCAGTCAGGACATCAAACTCGGTACCGCGGACCCCGAATGTTGCGGTTCGTGTTTCCACCTCCAGTCGCGAGGTGCGGGATACGTTGTCCACTGCGACTTCGAGCGTTCCGTTCAGGAGCTTCAACCGGGTGCTTTCGCCACCGTTATCGCCCGCTACGATCTCCACGTAGTACGCCGCGTTTTCACTGACACGAACGGTGGATCCCCGTGGTTGACTCAGTTCGATCTCCGCATAACCGTCCGAACCGGTCTGAAGAACGTCCATTTCCAGAATGGGGTCGCCGATCGAAAGTTCGAACCCGGATCGCGCCGACCCGTCGCGGATAAGCTGGACCTCTCCTTCCAGGTATCCGATCCGTCCCAGCTCCTGGGCGACGGGAGACAGTGCGACCGAGATAAAAAGAAGAATGGCACCCACCAGACGTCGGCTTTCGTGGCTGGATATTCGATCACGCATTGATCTGTTACTCCTCTCTGGCTATCGCCAGACTGTAATAGTAGCGCCGGTCCGGTGAAACGTGCCGGGCAACGACGTAAAACGTCTGCAACGTCGCCTCGGCCTCCTGCGCTGTTGTCACGATGATACTGGTTCCGGACCGTTCCACTTCCCGGCGGTCTTCAATTAACCGCACGGTTGTACCTGTCTGCAGCAGCAGTCCTTTCAACGCCGCCTCATCGGCGCGGTCAACGCTGTCACGAAAACGGCGGGAGGGGGTCGTGATACCGACAGTGGTATGGTATCCGGGAATGGACGGGGGCGCGTTAATCCACGTGGGTTCACCCGCGGCGGTGTAGGCGGGCCTCGCGATCGACGGCGGCGCCGGTATCCCCTCGACCTGTCCGAGTACGTACGTCCCGTCACGGTCCTGCAGCTCGTAGAGAACATCCACCGATTCCGCCAGACCTTCGGCAAAGTCGGTGTCCCAGGTAGTGTTGATATTGTCCAGGTACCCGATAGAGCTGGTGTTTCGTTCACTGATAAACTGGTACTGCGCACGAATCCGAACAAACCGCGATGCCTGTTGCGCAATGTGCCGGATCGCCTCAGACCGCTCTTCGTCACGGTTTTGCAGTCTGTTTGCGACGCCGAGAAATACCGCTTTCCCGTTCCGCGGCGTCAGGTCGCGCATCAAATCGGTTGGTTTTGAATTCTCCGGCAGATCGGCTACACCCGGGCGCGTGGCGTCCGTGGCGTCCGTCGTGGTGACCTCGGTGGCGGTGGTAGCCGGAGCCGCAGTGGTGTCCGGAGAAGCCGGACCGGAATCCACCGTTGCGCATGACGCCAGAAGAAGCGCCAGAACCAGTAATGCCACACCCTGTCGTACCATTTTTTCCATAGGCGTATCTTACATCCTTCCGAGAAGATATCACAACTCGTTCATTGACAAAGGCATACCTCGAATCTATTCTTTTAGAAGACAAAAATGCTAACCAAAAGGAGGGGATTCCTATGAGAATTGCCAAAATGTTTATTGGAGTGCTGCTGGTTCTGTTCACCGTTTCGTGTGCATCGCCGAGCCGGACCGTTGAACGGACATCCGCCGATACCCAGACCGACCTCAGTGGACGGTGGAACGACACCGATTCGCGCCTGGTCGCGGAGGAGATGATCGACGACGTGCTCAGCCGCCCCTGGTTGGATCGGTTCACCAGCGCGGAAGGCCGCCAGCCCGTGGTTATCGTCGGAACGGTCCGCAACCGGAGCTCCGAGCATATCGACACAACCACCTTCATCAACGATATGGAACGGGAACTGGTCAACAGCGGCATGGTGCGCTTTGTCGCCGCGTCGGAGGCGCGCGAAGAGTTGCGCGACGAGCGAATGGACCAGCAGACGCAGGCGTCTCAGGACACGATCGCCCGCCTGGGGGATGAGACCGGCGCCGATTTCATGTTGCAAGGCTCCATTTCTTCAATCGTGGACGCGGTCGAGGGACAGCGCGCCGTATTCTACCAGGTCGATATGGAACTGATCGACATCCAGACAAACGAAAAGGTGTGGCTTGGTCAGAAAGAGATCAAGAAAGTGATCGAGCAGAGCAAACGCAGCTGGTAACGGCATGGGTGCACCGAGGAAGTCAATTCGCGGCGTGCGGGTCATCGCTCTTGTCGCGACGGTGCTGATACTCTCCTCGTGTCTCACCACGCGGAACTCGAAATTCCTGGAGATCGACGAGGCTGTACAGGCGGGAAATTTTGAGACCGCCGTGCAGGCCCTCGAGAACGAGAGCAGCGATCTCTACGGAAACCGCGACGGCGTGCTGTACTATCTCGACAGCGGGGTTCTGTACTTTTACAACCGAGACTACCAAAAGAGTATTCAGCAGTTTAATGAAGCGGAACTGTTGATCGAGGAGTACTTCACAAAGAGCGTCAGCCAGGCTGCAGCCAGTCTGCTCCTCAATGACAACCAGATCGAGTACCCCGGTGAGGATTTTGAGGACATCTACCTCAACGTGTTCAAGGCGGTCGCGTTCATGGAACAGGGCGAGCACGAGGCTGCGTTTGTGGAAGTGCGTCGGATCAACAACAAATTGAACCTCCTGGAAGACAAGTACCAGGGACTGGCGGCGCGCTACAACGAGGCTGACGACGCTGCGGTTGAGATGGAGCCGAGAGAAAGCCGCTTCTACAACAGCGCCCTGGCTCGGTATCTCAGCCTGATCATGTATCGCGCGGACGGGGACTACGACGGTGCGCGGATCGACTGGGAACAGTTGGAAACGGCGTTCCGGGAGCAGACGAATATTTACGATTACCCCAACCCGTTTGGCCGGGACATTATCGAACCGAGCGACCAGGCGCGGCTGAGTGTCATGGCGTTTGCGGGGGAGGCACCGCTGAAGCGGGCGGAAACGCTGTACGTCTCAACGGGCGCGGGGCAGGTAACTATCGTCTATGCCGGCGAAGGTGATGGTGGAAACATCATCCCCGCGGGGTACGCCAGCTTCGCCTTTCCCGGAGTGGAGAGCGGGTACCGGTTCAAGTTTCAACTGCCCCGGATGGAACTGCGCGGCAGCGATGTGCGCAGCATTCGCGTCATCGTCGACGGGGAACCGATTGGCGAGCTGGGCATGCTGGAAAACATGGAACAGGTCGCCCTGGACACGTTTGAGATAAAGGAGCCGATCATCTTTCTCAAGACGGTGACCCGGACGATCGTCAAGGGTATTCTTGCCCAGAAGGGGAAGGAACAGATGCAGGAAGCCGGGGCTAATTCAGGAAGTATGGTCGGCCTT
>JAQIBO010000524.1 GCA_027859055.1 Spirochaeta sp. | reverse complement strand
CTTCAGAAATGTCGATTATGATTATCGTAGTTGGTGGGGAGACCGGGTGAGGCGCCAACCTTATCAGCCCGGTTTCCCTTATCCTTTCTTTGCAGTCTTCCCTACGATAATTCGGTTATTTCTCTCAGATCCTTACGTTTTTCTGCGGGCGCTTACAGCGGGCCGCTTTAGGAAGGTTGATTCCCGCTTCCTGCTATTCCTAAGAGAGGTAGGCGCTCACTATCGTCGGGAGTGTTTCCCAGAATTCGGAGCTACCTTCATGCAATACGAATGGCCTGAAATTCTCGAACCAGTCTCTGTGTTCTAATCGAGAATACGCGGAAAAGAGCTCTGCTTGTTCCGAATCGAATCCTTGAATACCCAATTTCAGACTGGCGATGGTTTCGTAGACATTCACGTTGCGAACGAAGTATTCAATGATCAGTCGCCTTTTTCGAAGATTGGCAGCTTCAGCAGATAACTGATTGGTCTCTTGAAAGAAAAGATTGATCACGTCCCACAGAGCAAACTGAAGGAAATCGGCCTGGCGGAAACTTATGGGGTCTGGGACCGCAAGTTCGGCAAACTTTGATAACATGCGATTGTTCCAGAGTTCGAAAAGCCGGTCTATTTGTTTCTTTGACAACTCATTCCGGACTCCTGCCGAATTGAATAGCGCTGTAGATGCCTTATGAAGTCCCTTCGGATCGATAACAGCTTCTCGCAGGTAGGTTCCTAATTGCGTTTCCATGATCGGAGAGTATAGTAAGGAAATGACATGCTGAGGAACGCTTGTAGCCCAGCCCTATCGAATCGCCGTCGGTATTTCTGTTTGGCTACGTTCAATAGGTGAATACTCCGGGGTGGGCTTATCTTCTTTTCTCTGTCCAAAAAACAGTCTCAGCGAATAATTGAAAATTCGGCTTCAGTCTTCGAAAAGAGGTGGCGCGATTTGTGGGCAATGATAAGAACGTTGGCTTTCTTATTACGGCGGCGACTACTTTTCGGATAGATTACGCTACTCCTGTGCCACCCGTTGAGCGAACGAATCGTAGTTGTTTGCCACAGCGAACCGAACATCGGTATCAAGAGCCTCAAAGTGCTTTCGCCCACAATCAATCTTTGCCTTTTCCGCAGGCCGTAGATCATCAGAGAACAAGGTGCCCTTTGACTCGACAACGAAATACAGGTGTTCTTCCCCGTCCTTGTCTACGAGAACAGCCCAGTCCGGATTGTAACTCCCCAGGGGAGTGTCGATTTTGAACCATCCCGGCAGCTTCGCGTAAACCTTCACGTCATCGCTTTTTTCGAAGGATTTGGCCAATTCCGCCTCCGTGTCCGAGTCGTATACCACGTAGTCGTACACGGACTTCTCGCTCTCGAGCATGTTCTTGCTCAGATAGCCAAAGAGCTCATGGTCACGGAATAGCTCTTGCGCGTAGTATTCGCTGTCTCCGATCTTCTCGTACTTGATCCCGTCAACGATGAAGGTACGCATCTTGTGTCGGACGATTGACGCGGTTTGCTCAACAAACTTCTGTGGATTATTCGCAAAGTCTCCCAGACGACCGCTTTTCTGAAGTATCGCGACCAGCGTGCGCCTGGTTAAGTTCGTCTCGTTCTGGAGGTAGCTGATGATGTCCGGAAGCTGGAAGTCTCGTGCGCCGTAGGTGAACGTACTCTCTCGTACGCTCGCGTCGTCCCAGGTGACACCGCCTCGATCGATATCGAGTTTGACGCGAGACGTTCGAAATCTAGCCTTCCCAACAACCATCGTTTTCATCTCGTCCGCGCATTCCTGGATGAGAACCTTGGGGTCGAAGTCAACGCGAAAGGTGGTGCGGTGTTTGATGCGTTCCCAAAGCGCCTTGAACTCAGGGCTGAGGTATACCGCTTTGTTCAGGGTGACCGGAGAACGGTCAGCACCATTCTTGATGTTCAGTTTCCCCGATACCTTCCGGAGCGTTGCGTTGATTTGACCCCGCAGCGGCTCGGCGTCCGGCGGTAAATCTACATTGTTGTTCTTCAGATCAATCCGAAGACTGTCCTGGACCTTGCCGTTTTTGTCGATGTAGTGCGTTTCAAAAAGATGATCCCAGAGATTGCGAGATGCCTGGGTTCCGAAATATGAAGGTTGCCCATCCGGTCCTGTAACCGGCATGCTTGCGAAAAGGTCCTTGTCCACAACGCCAAAGCGGATGCCTTCTTCGTCTTCAATCTCTTTCTGAAGCTGGCTTGCAAATGACTCGTAGGACTCATTGGCCATGACGGTCAGCGTGTTTACGTCAAATCCATGGACCCGGTCACCGTCCTGATTTACCGCGATACGGAGCCCGCGCCCGATTTCCTGCCGCTTCTTCATCGTCGACGTGGTTTCGTTGAGCGTGCAGATCTGAAAGACATTCGGATTATCCCAACCCTCACGTAGGGCAGAGTGACTGAAGATGAACTTGAGCTTAGAGTCAAAGCTCAAGAGCTTCTCCTTGTCCTTCATGATGAGACTGTACGCGCTCTCATCCGCTTGAGTGGTCCCCGAGCCTCGAGATTCCTTGTAGACCTCTACAGACGCGCCGGCAACTTTCTTCTTGTCAATCGCAAAGTATCCGTCATGCACGCCATTTACAGCCGTCGCTGTATCCACCTCATCAAAGAGCGGGTGATATTTTGGCTTCTGGATCGCTCGTTGGTATTCCTCTTCAAAAATCCGAGCATATTTCCCCTGAATTGGATTGCCTGCATCGTCATATCCTCGATAGTTGGCGACACGGTCTATGAAGAACAGACTCAACACCTTGATACCCTGGGAGTTGAGCTTTAGCTCTTTGTCCAGGTGTTGCTCTACCGTCTGGCGGATCTGAAGCCGCTTGTATTCGTCCTGGTCGACACCACCGACAGACTGATCCAGACGGACAATCTGATTGTTGCTGGTAAAGTCGATGTATTCGTTATCTGGCTCGCAATAGATGTCACCGATGATGTAGCCGTCGTAGACGCTGCGTCCTCCGGAAACCTCCAGAAGATCGTCACCGCTTCTGATCGTCTTCTTGGTACGTTTGATCGTGCCGTCCTTCTGTTGAACGTCGAGCTCAATCTGGGCGGTGATGGGACTCTTCTTGTTATCGGTCCGGAGGAGCTTCACGTATGCCTTGTTGTGGCTATCCTCCACATCGATCCCGAAGACCTCAATCTGCTTGACCAGTTTTCGCTCGTACGCGTCTACGGAATCCAAACGGTACATCATGTTGTATCTGTCAACGTGGGTCGCCGAGTACCGCAGCGTGCAAAGCGGGTTCAACGACTCAATCGCGTTCTTACTCTTGGGCGTGGTGGCGACGCTCTGTGGTTCGTCGATAATGACGATCGGATTGGTGGCCTGAATGAACTCGATTGGCTTGTTACCCGTCATTCGGTCGTGGGGCCGATGGATGATATTTGCCTTGTCTTCTTTGTCCGGGTCATCGAAGCTCTTCCGGAATGCATCGATATTGATGACCATGATCTGAATATAGTCGCTGGTGGCGAAATTCCGGACCTGACCAAGTTTCTGCGAGTCATACACGAAGTAGTCGTACTGCTGGTTGTGGTAGTGTTCGCAAAAATGGGACTCCGTCATCTGAAGTGCCTTGTAGACACCCTCCTTGATGGCGATCGAAGGCACCACGATGATGAACTTGGTGAAGCCGTATCGCCGTTGCAGCTCGAAGATCGTACGAAGGTATACATAGGTCTTCCCCGTTCCTGTTTCCATCTCAACGGTGAAGTTCGTCCCATCAAGCTGTTCAGATGGAGCCAGCCCATTGCGAAGCTGAATCGTTTGTACGTTGGTCAGCAAGTCTTCTGGGAGAATACGCAGTCGGTTTCCCACGCCAAGATCATTCTGTTCCAGACCGTCAAGCCAACCTTCGCCTCTCTTCAAGGGGGCAACGGTAAAGTTGGTGCGACACACTTCCTGCCCTTCAAAGATGTCGGTAATCGAGGAGATTGCTTCCGCCTGGAAGCGTAGGTTGGGGTTAAACTTGATTTTCATGATTATTTCCTGAATCCGTATAAAAGAAAAGGCAACCCAAACGCAACTC
>JAQIBO010000039.1 GCA_027859055.1 Spirochaeta sp. | reverse complement strand
GCCCCCCACAGGGTGGCGGCGCGCCTCCGCGGGGCGGGACAACCGAGTCAACGGATAAACGTGGCGGAGCGCCGCCCAAAGGCGCCGGCAAACGCTTTTACAAGAGCAAGAAAGGACGCGGCGGGTACGAGCGCGACGAACGCCAGCGTGAGAAAGAGATAAGTTTCAACCGGAAAAAGCCGCAGCCGAAAGCGAATCCGGTTCCGAAAGAGATCGATATCATGGAGGTCGTCACCGTCAGTGAGCTGGCGCGGAAGATGAACCTGAAAGCCAATGAACTCATCGGAAAGTTGATGGGCATGGGCATGATGGTGACAATCAACCAGCAAATCGACCGGGAAACCGCGGAAATCCTCGCTGGAGAGTACGGCTGCAGAGTGAATGTCGTCTCCCTGTACGATGAAACGCTCATCGAGACGGAGAAGGACGAGGCCGCAGATCTGCGTGAACGGTCGCCGATCGTCACCGTGATGGGCCACGTCGACCACGGAAAGACAAAACTGCTGGACGCGATCCGGTCGACCAATGTGGTCGATGACGAACACGGCGGTATTACCCAGCACATCGGAGCGTATCAGGTAAGCTTGGACCAGGGCGTTCTGACGTTCCTCGATACTCCCGGCCATGAGGCGTTTACCCTCATGCGAGCCAGGGGCGCTCAGGTAACCGACGTGGTAATTCTCGTCGTAGCCGCCAACGACGGCGTTATGCCGCAAACACGGGAGGCGATCAGTCACGCCAAAGATGCGGGCGTTCCAATCATCGTGGCGATCAACAAAGTTGACCTTCCGGAAGCCAATGTGGATCGGGTAAAACAGCAGCTCTCGGAGTTGGAACTCATTCCGGACGAGTGGGGTGGTCAGACTCCGATGGTCGAAGTCTCCGCACTCCAACGCGAGGGAATTGAAGACCTCCTCGAAACGGTCCTCTTGCAGGCGGAACTGCTTGAACTGAAAGCGAATTACGGTCGTCGGGCGGAAGGCAAAGTTATTGAAAGCCGCATCGATCCCGGTCGTGGGACCGTGGCGTCGGTACTGATAGAACGGGGCACGTTGCGCGTCGGTGACTCCTTTATCGCCGGTATTTTCCCTGGAAAGGTCCGGGCGATGTTTAACGACCGTGGCCAGCGCATTGAAGAAGCACCCCCGTCGACACCGGTGGAAATTCTTGGCTTTGACGGCGTACCCGATTCCGGAGACCCCTTCCAGGTAACCGAAGACGAAAAATCTGCCCGGCAGGTTGGTGCGAAACGGCAGGAATTGAAGCGCGTTGAAGTGGCGAAGAACGTCAAAAAGGTGACACTTGATAACCTTTACGACAGCATCCAGGAAGGGGCAATTCAGGAACTGAAAGTCGTCATCAAGGGTGACGTTCACGGTTCAGTGGACGCGCTCCAAAGCGCTCTGGAAAAACTGAGCACCCCGGAAATCCGCCTGGTTGCGATTCACGCATCCGCCGGAGCGATTAACGAAGGCGACATTATGCTTGCATCCGCATCAAACGCCCTTGTTGTTGGATTTCACGTACGACCAACACCGCGGGCGCAACAGCTTGCCGAACGGGAAAAGGTAGAGATCAAGAAATACAGCATCATTTACGATGCCGTAGAAGACGTCCGCGCCGCCATGGAAGGAATGCTTGCGCCGGATCTGCAGGAGCAGACGATCGGTGCCGTCGAGGTGCGCGATACGTTCAAGGTCCCCAAGATCGGCATCGTCGCCGGTTCGTATGTCACCGAAGGTAAGGTGCAGCGTAAAGCAAACGTACGGGTCTTTCGAGACAACGTTCAGATTCACGAGGGCACGATCTCTTCGCTGAAGCGGTTTAAAGAGGACGTGAAGGAGGTCGATTCCGGCTATGAATGCGGTATCGGCATCAGCAATCTCCAGGACGTTCAGGTCGGAGATACTCTCGAAATCTACGTTGTCAAGGAAGTCGCCAGAAAGCTCAGCTCCTGATGGATGATACACGACGGGCGAGGCTGGAACACAGGATTCTGCAGGAACTGAGCGACCTGTTGCTCCGCGGTGAGATAAAGGATCACCGCGTGAGCACCCTTGTCTCGTTCAGCTACATCAAGCTGGCGAAGGACGCAAGTACCGCGCGAATCGGGGTATCGTCGATTCTTGACGACCGCGCCGTTTCCACCGCGGTGGAAGGGCTTAACAGCGCTGCCGGCTATCTCCAGTCTCGAGTAGGTCGCGTCATTCGAACGCAAGCTACCCCTCGTCTGCACTTCGTTGCCGACAACAGTATCGAAGAGGGACAGGAGATCATCAACACGATCAACAGACTGGAGATTTCCGAGGATGACCAGCGGGATACTACTGGTTCGGAAACCGACGGGGATTAGCTCCGCAAAGGCGTTATATCCGGTAAAACGTCTGTTTCCCGGACAAAAAATCGGTCACACCGGAACGCTTGATCCCTTCGCCGCAGGGTTGCTCGTGGTCCTCGTGGGCCAGGCAACGCGGTTATCCCGCCTCTTTCTCACTCTCGACAAGCGATATGTGGCAACAGTACGTTTTGGACGGGAAACCGACACGCACGACCCTGAAGGCTCCACGGTGAGGGAGGCGCCGCTCCCGAATCCGGAGGCGGTATCCCGCATGCAGGAGCGTTTCATCGGCACAATCGAACAGATACCGCCCAGATATTCCGCCCTCAAAGTAAACGGCAAACGCTCCTACGAACTCGCGCGCAGCGGTACCGATCACTCGCTGCCGGCACGGCCGGTGACCGTATACGACCTGGGACTGGTCCAGCAGACAGAAGACACGTTCGAGATGTCCGTCCACTGCGGAAGCGGTACGTACATTCGCGCCCTTGCGCGCGATATCGGTCGGGCGTCAGGAAGCGCAGCTTACGTGGAAACGTTAATTCGTACCGCGGTGGGTCCGTTTTTGCTCTCAGACATGAGATCTGTGAAGGACGGCGAGACGGAGGAGTTAATCTCTATAGCCGACGCGATAATACGGCTGGGAAGTATTCCGATCATTCCAATTCCAGATTCCGGCGCAGAGCGGATGCGGCATGGCGTTCAACCGGAACAAGCGATCGATCCGGCGGTGCTCACCGAAATGACCGGTACTACCTATGCGCTGTGCGTTACCGAGGAGCGCGACGCGGTGGCGCTTCTCGAACGGCACGCAGACCAATCCCAATGGCGGTTTGCGGCGGTCTTTCCTGCGGAGGACGCGGAATGACCGGTGACGCGTATCCGCTTCCGTACGCTGTATGGGACAAGCCGGGTAACCCGCCCCCCGGTTTTCCGACCGACCGCCCCGTCAGTCTGGCAGTCGGCGTATTTGACGGGGTTCATCGAGGACATGAGCAGCTTCTGGAACGCGCGGTTACCGATGCAGCGCAACTCGACCACGGAATACCTGCGGTACTCACGTTTGATCCCAACCCGGCTCAGTTGACCCGACCGGACTCGTACATCGGCAATCTGTCCACACTTCCATACCGGTTTGACCTGTTCGCCCGATGCGGCATCGAAGAAGTACTTCTGGTTCGGTTTAATCGCCAATTTGCAGAGATCCCCGGGACGGAGTTCCTTGAGCGAATAATGGGCCTTTTTCCCTATCTTCGTTTGGTCGTCGTCGGCTTCAACTTTCACCTCGGCCACAACCGTGATGTCCACGCCGACGACCTTGCTCGGTGGATGTACCAACGGGGGGTCAGGGTTGACATCGTGCCAGCGCTAAAAGATAATGGCGAATCTATCAGTAGCTCCCGCATCCGTCGTGCCATCGCGGTTGGGGACCTCAAACTGGCGGCGTTATTGCTTGGTCGGCCGTACACCGTCGCCGTCGAGGGCTCGTTACCGTCACATCGTGGTGAGTGCAGCCAGCTGCTTCCTCCTGCAGGATCGTATTTCTGTACATTTGTCGGGGAGGAGTCAAACCGCGAGGGCATGATCAGGATATCCACGGATGATACCCTGACGTGGGAGCCGTTACTGAATGAAACAAAATACGTTTTGCTAAGGAGACCAGCACATGTCAATGACAGCTGAACGCAAGCGCGAAATCATCGCGGAGTTTGGCGCGAGCGAGAAGGACACCGGTAACTCGGAGGTCCAGATCGCTCTCCTCACCAGTCGGATCACGGAACTCACCGAGCACCTCAAGACACACAAAAAAGATCACCACAGTCGGAGAGGACTCCTGAAACTCGTCGGCCAACGAAGGCGCCTGTTGCGTTACCTCAAACGGACCGATCTTGAACGGTACCGCGCTGTTCTCGCGAAACTTGGGCTGCGTAAATAGCATTTCACGGCACTGGGGAACACCGTTCCCGAGTGCCTTCCTACCAATCCAGTAAGCGAGGTTAACGCACACATGCATACAGTAAAAATTCAGATCGGCCAGCAGGAGCTCGTTATCGAGACCGGGCGTATGGCCAAACAGGCGAACGGGGCGGTCTTTGCAACCTACGGGGGATCTGCCGTACTGGCAACCGCCACCGCGTCGGATGACCCGCGGGAAGGTCTCGACTTTGTTCCGCTTTCGGTCGAGTACAACGAGAAATACTACGCCGCCGGAAAGATCCCCGGTGGTTTTCTGAAGCGGGAGGGGCGTCCGAAGGACAAAGAAGTACTCGTTTGCCGACTTATCGACCGTCCGCTTCGACCGCTCTTTTCCAAGGCGTTCATGCGGGAACTCCAGGTTGTTCCCACCGTTCTTTCCACCGACCAGATCAACCCGCCGGATGTTGTTGCCATGGTCGCCGCCAGCGCGGCGGTCCACATCAGCGACATTCCGTTTGACGGCCCCGTCGGCGCGGTTCGAATGTGCTCGGTTGACGGCGAACTCGTCGTAAACCCCACCTTTGATCAGATCGCCGCCTCGGAGATGGAAATCATCGTCGCCGGCACCAAAGACGGGATTACGATGGTTGAAGGCGGAGCCAAAGAGCTCTCGGAAGAGGTGATGATCACCGCGATCGACAAGGCGCGCGAGGTGATCCTTGAGATCTGTCGCGTCCAGGATGAGCTTCGCGCCGCCGTCGGCAAGGAAAAGCTGCCGCTTGTAGAAGATACCCGGACGCTTTCCGTTGCGGATGAACTCCGTGCGTGGGCGTATCCCAAACTCGAGGAAGCGTGCTTTGTCATGGGCAAGCATATTCGCCACGCCGCGATTAAAGCAATCAGAAAAGAGGCGCTGGAACATTTTGCAGATAAGTTTGTCGATGAAAATGAGGCCGCATACGCCAAAAGCCTTTTCGGAGACATGGAACAGGAAATTGTCCGGAAATCGATACTCGAAAACGGACGCCGCACCGACGGTCGCGGTCTGGAGGAGATTCGCCCCATCACATGCGACATAGATGTCCTTCCGCGGACCCACGGCAGCGCCCTGTTTACTCGTGGAGAGACCCAGGCGCTGGCAGTGATCACCCTTGGAACGATGTACGACGAGCAGATCATGGACGATATCGACGGCGACCGTCGGGAACGGTTCATGCTGCACTACAACTTCCCGCCGTTTTCCGTCGGCGAAACCGGTCGAATGGGCACCGGGCGGCGCGAAATCGGACACGGACACCTTGCTCTTCGGGCGCTCGAATCGGTAATTCCTGATAAGGAATCGTTCCCCTATACACTCCGCATCGTGTCGGAGATCCTGGAGTCCAACGGATCATCCTCAATGGCAACGGTCTGTGGCGGTTCGCTGGCGATGATGGCCGCGGGCATCCCCACCAGGAAACCGGTTGCGGGAATCGCCATGGGACTTATCACCGACGGCGAGAAAACCGCCGTGTTGAGCGACATTCTCGGTGAAGAGGATCATCTTGGGGATATGGACTTCAAGGTAACCGGTACCGCCGAGGGCATCACCGCCTTTCAGATGGATATCAAGGTCAAAAACGTTTCCCGGGAGGTGATGACCACCGCCCTGGCGCAGGCCAAACGGGGACGTATGCACATTCTCGACAAGATGGGTGAAGCGATCAAAGCACCCCAGGCGGAGCTTTCCGAGAACGCCCCGCGAATCATCTCCTTTTCGGTTGATCCTGATGAAATCGGTCTGCTGATCGGTGGCGGTGGTAAAACGGTCAAGGCGATCTCCGAGAAGTTCGGCGTGCAGGTCAACTTTGATGACAACGGTACCGTCACGATTTACTCCAAAGATAAGTCCGCCGCCGACCAGGCCAAGGCAATTTTTATCCAGCTCCTCGAAGAGCCGGAAATCGGGGCCACATATCCTGGCGTTGTGAAGCGAATTGTGGACTTTGGTGCGTTTATCGAGTTCATGCCCGGACGCGAAGGGCTGTGCCATATCAGTAAAATGGCGGCACAACGGATCAACTCTGTTGAAGACGTTCTGGCCGTGGGTCAGGAGGTTGAGGTCAAGGTTATCGAAATTGATAAGATGGGCCGTGTCAACCTGAGCCTGATTTACGAAGGGATGAACGATACTCAGGATCGAGGTGGTGACCGTGGTGGAGATCGTGGTGGCGACCGTGGTGGCGACCGTGGTGGACCTCGCCGCGACAACAACCGGGGACGCCGGGACGGTGGTGGTAGCCACGACCGTGGCGGGCGCCGATAACACGCCCCTCAGGGTGCGCGTCATCGCGCGCCCGGAGGCGATTCCCACCTATGCGTCGGCTGGTGCAGCCGGCGCGGACTTGCGCGCGGCCATAGCCGACGCGCAGTCACTATCCCCGGGTGAACGCCAACACATACACACGGGGGTCCCGTTGGAACTACCCTAAGGGTTAGAAG
>JAQIBO010000421.1 GCA_027859055.1 Spirochaeta sp. | reverse complement strand
AGGGCAAGGTTCAGATTTCGCAGGAGCGTGGTCATCTCATCGTCGGTCACCGGCAGATCCCGCTTGTCGGCACCGGTTTTCAGCCAGATCACGCCGTTGTTGTCAAAGCAAGGTTTGTCCAGCCCCCGCGGTACGGTCAGTGCGATTAACCCATCCCTCCCCATCCGGGATATCACGCCTTCCGTAAAAGATCAAATAAAAGGTCATTTATAGGGTCATGGGGAGGACAGGATAACTTGTGCGGTAACTTGTACGGTGGGATTGCGTGCCAGTACCCAGGAGTTCTCAAACTGGAAACCGCAGCGGCTTCCAGTTTGAGAACACCTGGCCGGTACCGGTTTTCTTGAGCGCCTGTGGGAAGATGTGCTGTAGCCGGCAGATCTGTGTCACACTCGATGAGCGACATGACCACCGGCAGTCCCCCCTCCGGAAACGTCCAGACGAAACCGGAAAGAGCGG
The DNA here is from genome assembly GCA_027859055.1 of Spirochaeta sp. Classification (GTDB taxonomy): domain Bacteria; phylum Spirochaetota; class Spirochaetia; order DSM-27196; family Alkalispirochaetaceae; genus Alkalispirochaeta. The sequence continues at coordinate 2,926 of JAQIBO010000421.1, read as the reverse complement.
AGGAGCCGACGGTGACGCCGGTGTCTGAGGTATTGTCGTATAGCCGATCAGGTTACCGCCCCATACAAGGCCAAATACTCCCGGGGCGAGTAGACTGGAATCCGGGAGGGCTCAAAGTCATCGGCGTTTCGCGTCACGATTGCGCCGCAGCCGTTAGACCGTGCGCATTCATGTTGCACCGCATCCTCGAAATCGGAGAACCCGGATTCGAGCGCCTGCACGATATCGTTGTGCCCCTCTGTCGCGACGGAGACGATGGTGAGCAGGTTTGACAGAAAGTCCAACGCCTTTTCTGACCCGCCCAGTTTGCGGAGAATGTAGAACATCGTGGTCACGCTGTGCGCCGAGACGAGCCCGAGAGCCTGCCTCGCCTCCATATGGGCCAACACCCGCTTGCTTTCGTGCACGAAGGGCTCCCGGCCGGTGGCGACGTCAAGAACGACATCGGAGTCAATCAACACCCGCGCGATCATCCGTGCCCCTGATACAGGGCATCCTCAAGAATATCGTCGTAGTCCTGGCCCGTATCCCTGTCGCGAAACATCCCCGTCAAACGATCGGTGGTCACAGCGGACGAGGAAGTGTCATCCGAGCCCAACGACTCTTCCATGCTGATAATCCGGAGGTAGTCCTCGATGATGCGTGACACACTTCTGTGCTTTCGCTTTGCGTATCGTTTTGCGCGCTCGACCACTTCCTGATCGACGGTCAAGGTGAGTTTGGCAAGCATGCGCCCTCCTTACACGTATAATGTACCATTATTATACGTGGATTTCCACCGAAAGGGCGGTATACCCGTGTGCAGTATCACCCCTCCGGAAACGTCCAGAGGAAGCCGGGAAGGGCGGAGGAGTCGACGGGATCATCGTTCCGGTACTCCTTGACCGGCGCGTATCGGCGGTCGCCTGGGTCTATCAGTCGCCAGACGAGGACGGTACGCGTTGCGAGGTTTATCGCCCAGTACTCCCGGACACCGGCAGCTTCATAGAGGATTCGCTTTTCCGAGAGGTCTTTGTAGGCGGTGGAGTCGGAGAGGACTTCGACGATAAGGTCGGGAGCACCGGTGACGCCCCGGTCGTCGATCTTGTCCGGGTCGCAGATGACCATCACGTCGGGCTGGACAACGGTGTCGTCGGCATCATCCCGGGGCAGGAACAGATCGGTTGGTGCAACAAGCGTCTCGCAGGGGCCGTGCCGTCTGGTGTGCTCCCGAAGGGCCGAGTATACGTGCCCGACGACCCGCTGATGCGGAACGGACGGCGCGGGACTCATATTGTAGGGAACGCCGTGTATCAGCTCCCATCGTTCGGTCTGCGGCCATGAGAGGTAGTCGGCAACGGTGTACCGACCGTCGGGCTGGATCGCCGAGCTTCCGGCGGTGGGTTTATCGGACATGGGGTGCCTCCGGTCTCCTACGATTATACATCTGTCGGTATGGATCGGTCGAGTCGCCGCCCCGGCGATCCGGGCGGGGCCGACCCCGATGAGCGGTGATGGCTACGCAGAACCGGATGGTTCGGTATGTCGTTTCCGGATCGTCTTACCGTGGCGCGTGATATCCGCCGGGTACACCGTCAACCGACAGGACCACCTGCCAGAGCTGGTTTTTCCGCGCCCGGAAGCTTGCCGCGCACGACAGGAGGTAGTAGGTCCACATGCGGTAAAAGCGTTCGTCGTATGTTTCTTTCAACGTTGGCCAGGCGGCGTCGAAGTTCCGAAACCAGTGCATCAGGGTGGTGTCGTAGTCCTGGCCGAAGTTGTGCCAGTCTTCCATGACGAAGAGGCCGTCGATTGCCGCGCCGATCTGACGCACTGAGGGGAGCATTCCGTTGGGAAAGATGTACCGGTTAATCCACGGGTCCGTTGTTTTGACTGACCGGTTGCCCCCGATGGTGTGGAGGAGGAACATGCCGTCTGTGTGCAGGAGCCGGCGGACTTCTTCCATGTATGTGCGGTAGTTCCGGTATCCCACATGTTCAAACATGCCGATCGAATACACCCGGTCGAACGTTTCCCGAATATCGCGATAATCCTGAAGACGTATTTCCACCGGGAGGTCACGGCACAGTTCCGTACCGTAGCGGTACTGTTCCTCGGAGACGGTCACGCCCACAACCGAGCATCCGTAGTGTTCCGCCACATACGCGGCGGCGCTGCCCCACCCGCATCCGATGTCCAGTACGCGCATCCCCGGTTTCAGCTGCAGTTTTCTGCACACAAGGTCGATTTTGGCTGTTTGCGCCTCATCCAGGGTGTTGGCGTCCTTCCAGTATCCGCAGCTGTACACCAGCTTATCGTCAAGCATCGCGCGGTAGAGGTCGTTTCCGATGTCGTAATGCTTTTTGGCGACGATCCACGCGCGAGTTCTGCTCTGCAGGTTGAACAAGGTTGCCTCGGCAAGGTCCAGGGCAAGGACGCGCGCCACCACGGCGCGGTCCAACTTGGCCTGCAGGAGGCGCGTCATCATCTCGTCCAGGTTCTGACACTCCCACCAGCCGTCCATGTAGGACTCACCCAGACCAAGCGAACCTTGCGTCAGGACCTGCTTGAAAAACCGGGAATCCTTGACCTGAAGATCCCACGGCCGGTCACCGTTGATGCGGATATCCGTCCCCTCAAGAAGGGTCTCAACCTTTCCACGATGGCGGGAGTACGTTCTGTTCATGATAGGTAACCTCCGTATCGTACGTTGAACGTACGAACCGGAGGCCAATTATGTCAAACAGAAAGCACCGCCCGTGAAGACCGATCAGTTGTCAACGATCCGCATCAAACAGCGACTTGAACTTGCCGAGGATTCCCGCTTTTTTCGGTTTCGGTGTGTCCGGCGCGGCGTCGGCTTTCGGCGCAGCGTCCCGTTTCGGCGCAGCGTCCCGTTTCGGTTCGGCATCCTGTTTCGGTTTGCCCCCCCGCTTTGCTGCAGGCC
>JAQIBO010000329.1 GCA_027859055.1 Spirochaeta sp. | reverse complement strand
CGACTTCATCCAACAGCGTCGTGACGCCGGCGAGGATCGGCGCACCGCGATTGAATCGTCGGTGGAAGCGCGTTTTCGCCCAATCATGATGACCTCCCTGTCCACAATCGTAGGAATGATCCCCCTGGCGATGGAATGGGCGCTGGGAGCGGAACGCTTTTCACCGTTGGCGGTCGCCGTCATCGGTGGCATGACCGCTGCCACGTTCCTGACGATGATCGTCATTCCCGTCTTCTATTCGGCGATGGACGATCTTGGAGGACTGTTTCGGAAGAAAGAACTGATTCAAAACGAGTAAAAGAATGATGCGACCCACTCATCACAACGAGGCACCATGTCTCGTTGTGGGACGCAGTGTCGCCGCCCTCTATCGGGCGGCGGGGTTTCATTGGAGCGGCGATGACGGCGCAGACGCTGGAACGTCGATTGAAGAATATTCGTCGCACGATTGAAGAGATGCGCAGATGGAGCGGTTGACGATGACGACGCGAATAGATCTCCTTCTGCTCGACGTCGATCACAGCTTTCGTATTAAGCAGGAGTTGTCCCGCCTCGGGTATACCGTTGACACCGTTTCTTCGGTGGCAGCGCTCGGCAACGACACCCCATCGGACGAGTCCGCTGCACAAGACGGCTGCGTGGTTGCTGTCGTGGACAAGGCGCACCAGCATCAGTTGGTCGAAGTAGTCCGGCATCTCACGATCCGAACCGACCAGCCGATCGTGCTGGTAACGCCCCCACTGGGGGAAAACGACCGTCTGTCGGTGCTGAGAAACGGCGCGGCCGCAATTATGGAAAACACGTTACCGATTCGGGAGATAGCGGTTCGTGTCGATCGGCTGTTGGCGTTTCGTCGAGTGGAAAACCCGCGCACGCCGATGTGCGGCTCCTGGGAACTGGGAGAACAGCTGTTGATCGTCGACGACGACGTCCACAAGGCGTTTTTGAACGGGGAATATGTCCGTCTCACTGAAACGGAATGGCGGCTGTTACACTACCTGGCCTATCGGGCACCGGCGATATGCGCCCGAGAGTCGATTATCCACGAGTCGATGGGATACGATGAGGCCGCCCCCTATTTACGGTCTCTCGATGCGCACATTAAAAACGTGCGAAAGAAACTGGGGGATGGTGCCTGGATCGAAACGGTACGGGGATTCGGATATCAATTCGTCGGGAGCAGAACGGAAGACACCGGGTGTTAACCCGATGCCGTTCAACACTGCGCTTCAGCGCTTCCAGGCGCAGGTACTCTCGTTGCACTTCCAGCTCGCCAGACTTCTTCCTGGCGTCCTCGGTGCTCATGGATGGTTTGACCACTACCTTGTCGCCCTTCTGCCAATCCACCGGCGTGGCTATGCCGTACTTGTCGGAAACTTGCAACGCGTCGATCACACGCAAAATCTCGTCAAAGTTTCTCCTGACAGGGGCGGGGTAGGTCATCGTGAGCCGGATCTTCGTGTTCTGCGTGTCCTCCACGTCTTTCACCCACGCATGGTGATCTTCGATGGAATCTACCGACAGCACGATCCGCTTCGTTTTGCGCGTGCCGAACTCGTCGCTGAGAGAGGCTGCCCGGCCGATCTCGGTAGTGCATACCGGCGTGAAGTCCGCCGGGTGGGAAAAGAGAACAACCCGGGAGTCTCCCACCCATCGCGCTTGCGATCGTAGTTACGCTTTCTATCATTGACGGTTAGACTTCTGCCGGAGGATGTGATCTATGGATAATGAAACCAAGCTACTAGACGGGGATAAGCGACTCGATGACTTTACCAAATGGACGCAGAAGATCATCGATGGCGAAGTAGTCACACCACCCCTGCACATGAAAAAAGAAGAGCGCAGGCAGTATGTACGAGAAGTATTACGAGAGGACCATGCCTATCGGATAAAAAGTACTCCGGAGGTTACCGAGCAAAAGTTTACCAAGCTGGCTGACTCCTGTTTCTCCTTTTTCCGGGGGACGGCCCTGTTGTATTATCGTGATTATGCCGGTATCGATCACTCGCTTCCTCAGGTATTTACTATTGGCGATGTGCATCCGGCCAATTTCGGGGTCATGCCCAATGAAAGCAATGTGCCGTTTTTCGGGCCGAATGACTTTGATGAAGCGTAT
>JAQIBO010000235.1 GCA_027859055.1 Spirochaeta sp. | reverse complement strand
CGTTTGGACGGTTGCTGGTGGCGTTGGTCCTTGTTGGGTTTTCCGGTGGCGCCGAGCGGTGGGAAGCGATCGGGAAGTACGAGCTGGGCCGGCATTTCCGGGATGAGTTGGCACGATATATCCCCGTTCCGCCGGATGATATTGAGCCTCACGGCGCTGCGATTGCGCTGTTTCGGGAGGTGTGGGAGCTGGAGCAGGGCGGGGAGGTTACCGCGATCCGAAGGAACGCGCGGGTGCTGGTCCACGAGTGGCGTGACCAATACGGCATAACCGAGGATTACCGCAGGATCGTCAGGGCGGTGGAGGCGGCGCTGAAGGTGAAGGACGCGGTGGCTGGGCTTTCTTCCGAGGAGCTTGCGACGCAGTACCTTTTCCCGACGATCGATGAGGAGATCGCAACGCGCCTGATCACCGATGTGACGTCGGAATCGGCCGATTGGGACCGTATCCGCCGTATCGCGTCAACCAGAAGCACATCTTACTGGGTCCGCGAGGAGAGCGGACGCCTTCGAGCGATGTACGGCGTGATTATCGGATTTGTGGACTTCCAGCGCGCCGTCGCCACTATCGACATCCCGGCGGGTACCGCAGGCGGGAGCGCCGGTGATTTTGTGGAACGGTACGTGAGTGAGTTTTCCCGGGTTGATCGCTTGTTTCGTACAACCCTGGCGGCCTACGCCGAGGCGGGAAGTCCCGGCACCCTTTCTCCGGTGATCGAGCGACTGGAAGGTCGGTACACCCATACATGGTTGCAGCGACTTTCTGAAGCGTGGGATGCATACCGCCGCGCTGCAGGGGCGGAGGTGCTTGCAACCGTGCCGCGACAGCGCTCCTTTTTCAATAGTGTCGTTGCGTCGTATCTGCAACGCTGCGACAAGTAGGTGGTGATCATTTCCGACGCGCTGCGCTACGAGGCGGGCGCGGAGCTTGCGGAAATGGTGGGGACGATCAACCGCGTGTCGGTGACCTGCGAGCATATGGCGGCGACGATGCCGACCGTCACTGCCGTGGGGATGAACGCACTTCTCCCGCACGACACGTTACAAATGGTGCCCGGCGGCGCCGTGCAGGTGGATGGTTCCACGATTAGTGGTATTCCCGGTCGGTCTGAGCATCTTGCAAAGTATGTTAATGCGCACTTCCCCGGTAAGCGCGCCGGAGCGTTTTGGGCGCGAGACATCGCAGAGCTTTCCGCCCCGGCGGCGCGCGAGCAGCTCAACGGGATGGACCTGGTGTATCTCTACTCAAACGGGATCGATGCCGCGGCGGACAACGCCAAGACGGAAACGGAACTCCCTGCGGCGGTGGAGAAGGAGATCGAGCGTCTCACCGCACTGGTGAAGAAGGTGGTGAATCAGCTGAACCGGACTCACATCGTAATCACCGCGGACCACGGTTTTCTCTACCAGTCCAGGGAACCGGACGCCACGCAGCTGATCGCGGCGGAAACGCCGGAGGACGGGAGCAGAGAGCGCCGATACATCGTGGGCGGGAAAACGCCGCCGGACCACTTTTCAACCGTGATCGATTCTCAGTACGGGATCGATTCAGCGGTTCCGATACATTTTGCCGAAGGGATGTATCGTATCCGCAAACAGGGCAGCGGCATCCGGTACGTCCACGGTGGTGTGTCTCTCCAGGAGCTGATCGTTCCGGTGATTCGCATCCACGCCGGTCGGAGTGACGATGTCCGCGACGTGGGGGTGTCGATAATGAAGGCCGCGTCGACAGTTATCACGACCCCGGAGTATACCGTGAACTTTTTCCAGGACGAGGCTGTCTCGGACAAATGGCGTCCCGCAACCCTTCGTGGGTTTTTTCGTGCCTCCGACGGTGCCGTCCTGAGCGACACTGCGGAGATCACGTTTGATTCCGCCGACGAGAACGCCCAGAACCGGGGACGCGCCGCGACGTTCGTATTTGCTCCCAAAGCGGTGGCGTACAATAATCAAAAAATCGTGTTGGTACTTGAGAAGATCGTCGGGGGTACACCGGTGCCATATATGGAAGAGACGTTTCACTACCGGACCTTTGGAGAGCGAGATTTCTGATGAGCACGGCAGATTTAGATAAAAATGCGAACGAAGCGTTTCCAGGATTCATCGTCCGGAAAGACCTCTCAAAACTGGTAAAAGGAAACGCCCTCGTACCGACCTATGTCCTGGAGTACCTCCTGGGGCAGTACTGCGCGACCGACGACGAGTCGGTGATCGAAACGGGCGTTGAACGGGTCCAACAGATCCTCCATGACCACTACGTGATCCGGAACCAGGCAACGTTGGTCCGCTCCCAGATCAAAGAAAAGGGAAGCCACCGCGTGATCGACCGGATCACCGTTGACCTCAACGACAAGATCGATCAGTACGAGGCGACCTTCATGAACCTCGGTCTGAAAGCAGTACCGATCGACGACGACTATGTCCGGAAGCACCCCAAGCTGTTGGTGGGCGGAGTGTGGTCGATCGTTGATGTGGAGTACCAGCACCACGAGGATTCCCGGGTGGGGCCGTGGTCGGTGGAATCCCTCAAGCCGATCCAGGTGTCCAGCTTTGATTTTGACACGTACCTTGAGGGACGGCAGGGGTTTTCAGTTGCGGAATGGATCGATCTCCTGGTGCAGAGTATGGGGTACAACCCCGAGTTTTTTGGCGACCGGGAGAAGTTGCTCCTACTGACGCGCCTCATCCCGTACTGTGAAAACAACTACAACCTGATCGAGCTTGGACCCAAAGGGACGGGCAAATCGCATATCTTCTCTGAGTTTTCACCCCACGGCATCCTGATTTCAGGCGGTGAGGTGACACTCGCCAAACTTTTTGTGAACAACAGCAACGGGAACCTCGGTCTCGTCGGGTATTGGGACACGATCGCCTTTGATGAGTTTGCGGGGCAGACCAAGCGGAGTGACAAAAGCCTGGTCGATGTGATGAAGAACTATCTCGCCAACAAGAGTTTTTCCCGCGGGATGGATACCCAGAGTGCACCGGCCTCTTTTGCGTTTGTGGGTAATACGCGCCGGTCGGTGCCGTATATGCTCAAACACACCGATCTCTTTGAGGAACTCCCCGCGGCGTACCATGATTCCGCGTTTATCGACCGGTTACACTTCTATCTTCCGGGGTGGGAAGTATCGGTACTGCGGAATGAGCTCCTTACCGACGGCTACGGGTTCATCGTGGATTACTTCGCCGAGATGCTCAAACACTTGCGTACCGCCGATTACGCCGAGGACTACCGGCGTTACTTTGAGCTTGATCGCGGCGTGTCGGCGCGGGATCGGACCGCCATCGAGAAGACGACCAGCGGCCTGCTCAAGATTCTCTTTCCGGGGCACGACGCGACCAAAGAGGATATCGAGGCGATACTCCGCTTTGCCGTAGAAGGGCGGAAACGCGTCTACAACCAGCTCATTCGGATCGATGAGACGTTTGAACAGCGTCGATTTGTCTATACCGACAGTGACTCCAGTGAACTGCGCGCCGTCTCGACGCTGGAAGAGCGAACCTACCCACAGTTGACAAGACGGGAAGCGGGGGAGGGAGTCGGTCCGAGCGGTGATGACGCAACGGCTGCCGCCGAGGGTGCGGCGCTGCCGGAGTCGGCCGCCGGCGCGGATTCCACGCGGGCAGCAGGTGCTTCCGGTGCCTCGGTGGCCTCGATAACGCCTGGAAGCCAACGCGTCATCGCCGAGAATGAAACCGGCCTCTCTTACCATGGTTTGTTTGCGGAGTGCCTCCGCGGCGCCGGGGAGATAGAGCTGGTAGACCCGTACATCCGCAACTTCCATCAGGTGAAAAACGTCTTTGAGTTTCTTGAGATGGTGATGCAGCTGCAGGAGGTAGGAGACGAAGTCGCGGTGACGCTACAGACCGCCGGGAATGAATACGAAACCGACCAGTCCAATCTGCTGGAACAGGTGCGTGACTCCTTTGCGGGGACCTCCGTCAATTTCGCATACACGATCAGCGATGAGAAATCACTCCACGCCCGGTACATCACCACCGACACCGGCTGGAAGATCACCCTCGACCGCGGCCTGGATATCTTTCAACCGTTCAACCGAAGGGACGCTTTCAACCTGCAAAACACCGTGCAGGAAGCGCGTCGCTGCCGAGCGTTTGAGGTAACGTATTTGCGAAGCACGGGGAACTGATTCCCAGGGCCCGCCTCAGCCAAGTGCCACGGGAGCTGCGGGGGCGGTAGATCGCTCTCCGCATTTCGCCGGAAACATCATCGATTGGTTGCGTTGCAGGCTGCGGACGCAGGGTTGTCGATCAGTCAGGGTCTATCGCGCCTGATCGATCACAACCTGTTTTCTGACTCTCTTCACGCTATGGTGCACAACCTCGCTTCCACTGTTGAGAAGCTTTCGAGATTGATTGACAGCGAGCTGAAGCAAACCGTTCCTCCCCGCTCGCCGAGCGCTTGTTGATGCGGTTGGCCCTTTCCACTTCCCCGATACAACGCGATAGAGAACCGGATGGTTCGATCTATCGCAATTACCAGACTTTGTGTTGTTTTCCCGATTTGTTGGTGAGGATGCGCTTGTACAGCGTAAACCGTAGCTTCGTATGTGCCATAGGTACCTCCATTTTGGTGTGCCGAGAAAGCGCCGTTTGAACCATGGGCGTACATACAGGTCACATTTTCGGTCACAGTGAAGTGGATACGAAACTCCGGTTTTCCTGACTAGCGTCAATTATAATTCCCGCTCAACGACAACTATATTTCCCGTTTTCCGGGGGGTCCTTGAATACCACTTGCCTTGAGAGAACGCGCTGACGGCGATCCTCAAGGGTCAGTTCTTGTTCGCTACCACCTCCTTCCTCGTTTTCGCAGCCTCGAGTCGATAGCTCGGCAGATTGAGCTCAAGGATGACACTGTGGTGCACGAGCCGGTCGATCGCGGCAGCGGTGGTCATCGGGTCCTTGAAGATCAGTTCCCACTTGCTGAACGGGAGGTTGCTGGTGATCATCACACTTCGGTTCTCGTAGCGGTCGGCAAGGAGCGCGAACAGGACTTCCATCTCAGCTCTGTCCTGCTGCACGTAACCGATATCGTCGATGATGATCGCCTCGTAGCGGCGCAGGCTCTTGAGTGCCTTACCGAGAGTCAGCTCCTGTTTGGCCGCCAACAAGTCCTGGACCAGAAGGTTGCAGCTCTGGAAGAGAACTCGATGTCCACGGTGAACGAGTTCCTGTGCAACCGCACACAGCAGATGCGTCTTGCCGCTGCCCGGATTGCCGAACGCCAGGACATTCTCCGCGTGCTCGAGGAACTGGCCGTCGAGAAGGGATTTCACAGAGCGTTGGACCTTCGCGGATAGTCGAGATTGGTCAAAGGTCTGGAGGCTCTTCTCCAATGGGAGCCGCGACTGGCGCAGCCATCGGTCGGTGCGATTCTCATGTCGCATCTCGATCTCCCGGCCGACAAGCGACTCCAGATACTCCTCGTAGCTCAGCGATTCCTGACGCGCTTCATCGGCCTGCTCGCGATAGGAACCACAGATCGCCGGCAGCCGCAGCTCCTTCAGCTGCAATTCGAGCTCACACATACGCGAGCTCCAGCAGTTCGTCGTAGGGCTGGGAGCTGACCTCGGCGATGTGGATCTCGCCAGGTCGATCGATCTCTCCTTCCTGCGCAACGAGCCGTCGCACCACTTCGGACACGACAGCTTGGTCGGTTCGCTCCAGAGCGAAGAGCGCCTGGTCGACCCGCTCCTCGGACACCGTTGCCGCAAGGTGCAGGATCTTCAGGTATTCCTTCGCCGCCACCCGCAGGGTGTGACGAGTCTTCAGCTCGTCGTATGCACGACGGAATCGGCTGGTGGGGAACATGTCCTGCCGGTATCGATAATTCTCGAATGCTCCGGGCTTCTTCACAAGCGAATCGATGACGTGGCGGTACTGTACTCGATGCTTGTTCTGTCCCCGCAGCCGTGGAATCGCCTCAACCTGTCGTTGCGCGTACCAGACCTCCAGGTGGTCTGCGTAGAGCCGCACGCTCACCCGCTCGCCAATCAGTCGGCTGTGTACCGAGTAGCTGTTGTTGTGGACCCGGATCAGCGAGCCTGAACTCACTCGCATCGGCCCGACGCGCTTGTAGCTCTCAAGGCGCCGCTCGGGTAGCGCCTTGAGCGTCTTCCGCTCTTCTTCGAATCGTTCGGTTCTCCCGGTGTTTAGCTGCTTGAACAATGACTCGACAAACCGTTGGTAGGTGGCCCGGTCGGCGAAATCTCGGCTGCCGCGCAGCAGCAGCGCCTGCTCGACCGCGCGTTTGAACCGGTGGTGACTTTGCTCCACATCACCGTTCTCGTTCGGACTCGCCGCTTGCGTCTTCTCGGCGATGATCCGGTAGTGGCGCATCAACGCAGCGTAGCGCTGGGTGAACTCTTCAGGCCGCCCCGGTCGGTTTACCGCCGCCGAGAGCCTGTCGGTGCGGTGAACCTCCGGTACTCCGCCAAGCTCCCAGAGCGCATTCTGAAAGCCCTCCAGCAGACTCTCAAGACTCTCGCTGAAGCAGATCGACCCGGTCTCCCAGTTCGAGTACGTCAGCACGAAGTGGTAGATCAGATGGTCGAACGGTTGGCCTCCAATCGTGATCCCGAGACGGTTCATGAACGTGAAGTCCGACTGGCACAGTTTGCCGGGACGATGGTCTTGGGCGAAAAACACCTCTTGTGGCGGACCTTCGAGGGCCCGCCACAGTTTCACCTTCCTCTGAAACGTGCGTAGCTGCCCGTCTGAGAACCGTCCCGGGCACGTGCGCTGCAGATGCTCGAAGATCGTCTTCGCCTCAAGTCCGTTGTTCGTTTCCAGAAAGTCCTGCGCCTCATCCCACACTTCGGCGAACGGGTCTTCTCGCGTCCGCCACGAATGCTCTACCTGCATCTCACTCGGCAGTCTCGCTGCCCGCAGATACTTCCTCGCTGTCTTCTCATCCATCCCAGCGGCGGCCGCACTGATGTTCAGTTGTCCGTGATGTTCCATTAGTTTCCGTAGCCTCCTGACCTGTCGGTCGTTGATGCTCATCCAGGACGCTCCTTCATGGCACATCCTGAATGCTTCTCACCCCTACGAAAACCGGGAATTCTAATTGTCGTCGGACGGGAATCCTAATTGTCGCTGATCACCGTACCGGGCGTATCCGGCCACCAGGCGTGGACGGCTTTGTCTGCGAGGGCAAGATCGGCCCACAGCTCCCCAAAGAGATTGAAGCACATGGGCATAGAAGAGAGGAGATCGCAGTAGAGGCGGTCTTCATCGAGTGTTTGGTGAGGCTGGGGATGCTCGAGACGATGAGCAACGGCTTCACCGATACTCTCTGTGAGAAAGCTGGCTCCGGTCCTTTGAGCGTATTCCAAGGCGAGTCGACTACCGAGATGTCTCCCCGGACGCTCACCGGTGGGCTTCATCGGTTGTGTGCCGATCGGAAGGCCCTTCGACTCTCTCCACAATGACTGCAGCAGTCGAGCAGTCTGCTTGAATTCCGTTGTCTCAGGATCGCTTGGTACTCGATCAACGTTCTCAAGGCATTGGTGCCTCTCCAGGATATCGTCGGTAACATGGTCAGGTAGCAATCGGTTGGCGTAGGGCATTATCTATCCTCCGAGGGCAAGGATAGAAAGGTCGTGTGCCGATTCCGGTCACATGAACCGCCTCACAGACAACCGCTACATGACAGGAATCGGCACACAATACCGGTAATGTTCTGGCATGTTGCACGCTTCAGTCCTTCTGGGCATCTACCTACTGTCTGTGGGAATGCTCGTAATCATTGCTCGACGCCATCCGAATCGTCTCCGAAAGCTGAACTCGTTTGTCTGGATCGGTATCTACAGCTTGGTGCCCGCGATCGCGCTTGGACGCCAAATCCTGTTATCCACGGGGCCTTCGATGTTGACCACAATGGTCCCGACCTGGCTCAGCGGCGGAATCGCCGCTTTCACCGTGATGGCGATACTGCCAGTTCGCACATGGATACGGAGGCGCATCCTCGAACGCACGGCGCAAGGTGCTCGGCAGTTTCTGGACAGCCTCCCGGTACGAATGATGGAGATTGAAGCGGAGATTAGCCGCGGGGCCATATCCTTCGTCGATGGCAATCGCCGGAAACGGCTGATCCAGCGTGAAATGGATCGAGTGGCGGCCGTGGACGGTGTGGGGCGATTCCTCTATCTGCTGTTCAAGATCCACCTCTTCAGGCAGGGACTTCAGGTTCTGGGAGTGGTGGCGATCGATGCCTGGTCCGAAGCTGGTGTGGGATGGCATACTCTCGATACGGGCTCCACGATGGTCATCATCGAGGGAGCGTGCATTCTGGGACCATATCTTCTCTTGATGGCTACGCCTATCGTACTTCTCCGAGGTTCAGCTCCGCAGCTTCAGGGTTGCTGAGTTCCTAAGGCGTTCCGTCAGCAGAATGCTGTTGTACCCGATCATCATTACGGGTCTCTTCAGCTTCGTGCCGGCACTTGCGCTGGACCGTGAGGTGCGGCTCAGCACGAGACAACGGCAGGCGTTCACCGCGATACCGGATTGGCTGCGTAGAGCCGTGGTGAGATCAGAGGCTCACGACAACGGACGGGAGTTCACTGACCTGTTGGAATCATCACTGGAGTTGCGATTCCGATCTTCGTCGCGACCGCGAGATAGATGTCGTTGTCGATCTCCGGGGTCTCGATGGAGACGATAAGGCTGTACCGGGTTCTCTTACTCCAGCAATCCAGATGACTTCGAGTACGCCACCAGCCAGTCGTTGGGTACACAGCAACACGATTTGACTGCGAAAGATCGATTGCGGTACCTGTCCATATGTCCGAATGAACCGATCCGAGCCGCCGATTATTGGAGCCGATCCTCCAATACTGTGTAGCCCCGGTAGTCTCAATTACCTCATCTTCATCTCGAGCCTGGACGTTGATTCGGTGGACAAACTCCTCCTCTGACTCGCGGGGGCCATTTACATCAAAGCGCAAACCATGCGAAGGGTAGCGATATCGATCACCCCATCCCACTTCTCCTGGGCCAGGCTCAATGAAGTAGGACAGCGTAACCCTCATGCTCACCGATGCCTCTGCCAGTCCGCGGAGGACTTCGACAGGCCACGGAAGATCGTAGAGATGCATGTCACGGGTTACTATTCTGCCATCTTTCTGGTCAAACGGCTGAATCTCTGCCTCGGAAACAAGTGTCAATGAGTTGGAAGCGCAGTACAAGGCCCGTTCCAGATTTGGGACCCCATAGCCACAAGTACGAAGTAGATCGGCGATCTGGTGCTTGTTTGGGCTCTCGGTACCTAGAAACTGTCTCTTCATCTCATCTGTCCAGTCAGCACTGTGAATCATCAATCCGCGGATGGTTTCCGGCCACGCATTCGGATACTCAACTTGGATCTTTGCCGCCATTTCCGAGGCCAGCGCTGAAGCCGCACTAGTTTCGCGGAAAGGAGAGAAGTGAGCCACCTGTGGATCATGGGACGTAGAGATCAGTTCTAGATCTTCCGGAATAAACCGGGAGTCATTTGGGCCTGCCGCAACGTTACCGCCTTCAAGTACAATATCCGGCTTTATCGGCCATTTCGTACTTGGCCACATTCTCGACGTGGTCGAAAAGGGCGACAATCCCTGGAACGGAGCCAGCGCGTGATAACCCGCCAGCGACGGATCCCGGATAGCAGTCAATTCAGTGTAGGCTCCAACGGTGACTGCGTTCCAGGATTGTCCAGGGTCATGGATCTCTTCGAGCTGGTTACCCTCCGGGTACGCCGTCCAGGCGGACTCGTTGGAATTACCGGCTGCCACGACGAAGAGCCTACGATGGCCATCGCCTTGTCCCGATGCCAACTGATCCATGGTAGCCGACCATGATGATGGGTGGCCCCGATCGGCTGTCTCACGAGCGGTGACGGCGAGACAGTATACTCTTCTACGATGCGGTTCATTGATCTCGGAGATACTTGCGCCTTGAGACACACGGTAGCCCCAGAGTTCCTTCGGGTTCGCTTTCGGATACGGAGGGAGGATTCGTACGGATTCTATCCGATGCAGAATCTGAACACTTTGGTTCGAATTCAGATGAGTGAGGAGGTTGCCGTACGTTGCGGTGCCAGCCATGAGGGTCCCGTGTGGCCGCATAGGATCGTCGGTGCTCGGCCAATCGGCAACCACCGCAGTTCGGTCTCGGTCGCTTAGAACGGGCTGTATCAATGGATGTCCGTTGTTGACTCCGGAGTCCAGGATGCAGACGGAAACGCCTTCTCGGTCGTCGAACACGCAACGACCGAGGAGTTCCTGTACGAACTCTGTCTGATCTGCGTTTTCGAGATCGACGTAGTAGGTGGCGAGATGCTTCGCAAGCCTGAACTCGGCGATTCCATCAAAGCTGGCAATCAGTTTGCCAAGTTGATTTCGATCGGCTTCGATCGGAATTATCGTTCGCTCTGGGAACCGCAAAAGCCCTTCTACGATCTCAATACCTATCTCCGCGGCGATCGACGCGAAACGCTGAGGCAGTTCGTCGGAATCTCCGAGTAGCCACGCTTCCATGCGTACGGGCTCCTCCGAAGGCACCGAATCGAACTCGTTTCGTTGCCAGAAGGATACGAGCGTCGCTTCTCGAATTTGGGAAATGCTCTCCATTAAGGGCTGGTTCTTGGGTTTGCCCGAGCTCGTTTCCTCTTCTCCATATCGCTCAATCATCCGGAGGAATATCGGTCTCTTTTCGTACGGGACATATACTGTGGCCAGAGTGATGATATTCTCTCCATCTCTGACCGTACGCACGTTTAGTAATCGGATTCCCGATATCCGGCGCTCCAGGCTCTCGAACATCAAATCGTATCCGGGTTCACCTGCGAACTCGATATACACTCCGTTTCGTTCAGATACGGAGACGGCACTTGCCTGCTCATTTGCAGCATCCCATGCTCGCTCGAACCGGCGACGCAGATAGCCGCTATGGCTTTGTCGGTCTCGAAAATCTGGAATCCGAGGACTCCCGCCGCCTCTCTGAGGATTTGTGTATGCCAATGAGGTGGGTTGATCGCCCAAGAAAATGTTTCGATACCGAGAATCCGCCATCCCGACCTTACGACCCCAATCTTGCTTTGCGTTCGTCCAGCATCTTTCCGAGAGTCTCAAGATCTACTGAATCTCGTCCGGAGAGGATCGTTTGCTTCAGAGTATCTCTACAGGCAAGGTCGATCTCTGCATGGCTCAACTTCTCAGAACGAGACATTACTTCATTCCAATCGACTCGCTTCGGAAGGTTCGATCCCAGTACGTTCTCGACAAGTCTCTTTCGCTCGGTGTCATCAGGGAGTGTGTAGTGGAGAACGTCATCGTATCGGCGGAAGAGCGCCTGATCGAGGAGCTCGGGGCTGTTCGTGGCACAGAAGATGACGCTGTCTGAAGTATCCTTCTCAATAAACTGAAGAAAAGCGTTGAGTACTCGTCTCATCTCACCAACGTCGTTGTCAAGCGTGCGGGCTCCGCCGATGGCGTCAAACTCATCGAAGAGATAGACGCCCGGAACGTCATACATGAGATCGAAGATCTGGCGCAGTTTGGCCGATGTTTCTCCCATGAACTTAGTGACAATTCGGTCGACCTGGATTGTGTGCAGGGGTAGCCGCAACTCATGAGCCAGCACATGAGCGGTCATGGTCTTGCCGGTCCCAGGAGGCCCGACAGCCATGATACGCCTTCTTGGTGCTAATCCGTGACTCTTGAGCTTGTCCCTCTGACGGTGTTCCTTCACAACCCGATCAACTCGGTCTGCGAGTACCGGGGGAACGACAAGAGCCGACCGGGGAGTCGACGGCTCCTCCGAGAGCACGAATCCCTGGAGCTCATTGGGAAACTGCAGGATGACCGGACGGTTCTCTTTCCGAGCTTTGTCTACGAGAGCCTTGATGTCGTGAGCAAGCGCTCCATGACCGAGACGAGCTTCGTGCGCAGCGAGCTGCAGAGCTACGGTGTAGAACTGCTCGGAGTTCTCGTTGGTGTGAGAGCGGATAAGTGACTTGATCTGGTCTGCAGTTGCCATCGTCTGTTACGTCCTATACCGGTTTCGGCATAATGATACCATGGCATAGCCGTGGAGTATTGCCTACCATCACGCCCGCAACGCCTTGCTCAGCATCACGAGCACATTCACCCAGTGCTCCAGTTCCGCCAGGGCCATGTCGTACTCGGAGAGCTTGTTCTCCTGATGGGCTACGTAGTGATTACGGAAGTCGTTGACCCGACTCACCGCCTGGAGCATGTGTCCGGCTCCGTTGAAATCGAACACTTGCTTCACCGCCAAGAAAACTCCGCCGACATCGGACGTGTCTTCGAGCGCAAACTGGAGGCAGTTCCGTAAGAGCCCGGTCGGCGACAGGCCATTTCCAAAGACGATCGTCCGCTTGAGATTGTATCCGAGCTGTTCGATCCGTTTGCGCTCTCCTTTTTCCAGGTCGTACGGCAGCTTCGGAGAAAACCACCTCTTCTGATCCTCAACAGACCGTGGAAGTAGAGGTTCAAGCTGCTTCTGGACAACCCGGGTGCAAACATCGTCGATGGGTCCGAGTAGAGCGGTGAACGCCGGGGCATAGCTCTTTGATTCTTTGTTGGCGAGGAACTCTGCCAGTTGTCCTGCTTGAACGACGGCATCCTTGTAGCGATCGGGGAGATACTGGAGGGTCTCCTCGGCAACCCACTTGAGGGTGTCCTCCTCTTCCTCCGCATGGACTTGAGCCTGGGCGAAGAGGGGCAAATCAGGCATCCGCTCCTCGTCGAGAAGCGACTGAAGACTTGGTGCACAGGCACGGGCAAGAGCTGAGATCTCGTTGGCAGTGGACCGCTTGTAGACCTCTTCCTGCACGTAGAGGTACTCCCATTTGGTGCCTGTCTGCGAAGCCGATTCACACCAGGCCACGGCTGCACGAGCCTTCCGGGGAACGTCCCGATCCTCACGCCCCTTGGTCTCAACGAGATAGTACGTGCCGTCGGAGGTGCGGATGATGAAGTCCGGAGTATAGAACGCGAGCATTCCCGAACCGGCAATGTAGTCAATACGAAGGCATTGAGGACCAGCGTTCTTTGCGAAAGCGACCACATCTTTTGCCTGTGTGTCGGCAAACTGTGCAAAGCCGAGTTCGAGGCTGCGGTTACAGGGAACGAGGTTGAAAGGGGTCCGGTCTGCTTGGATCGTCGGATGCTTTTCGCTATGGGTAACCTGATACGGCTTCCACTCGGAGAGCTTCATAGCATCCGGTAGCTGAGAACGCTCCTGACGTTTCGTGATCCGGGTCCGGATCAGGGGAACGAACACAGCTCGCACATGTTCTGCGACATCAGAATCGCCGATCCTGTTGGCGAGCTCCTGATCGAAGATACTGGTCTGCTTATCGAAGAGGACCGACTCGAAGTAGTGTTGCAGAAGCGGCGCCAGTTGCTTGTGCAGGCCCCGGACACGACATACTTCCTCGAGCTCCCTCGTGTAGTACGAGATCGCCCCAGCTCCGTTACTGAGCAGCGGAAGGTGCAGCTTCATCCGCTCGACGACTTCGTTTGTGAGTAGCTGCCGGCCTTCGTACTCCAACTCCGTCGAGGTTGTGGTACCCAAGGGAAGCTTTGCAAACTTGGAAGCTTCGGTTTCAATGTCCTTCTTCGAAAGACCGGAGACGTCCGCTATCGTGCGATACCCGGGCGCTAGGCTGGGAACTTCAAGTTCCAGCTCATCGAGGTCTTTGTCCGGATTGTCGACGTCCGGGAAGATAGATACGGTGGTACGAGGAACTTTCTCAGCGTCGACCTCATCTATGAACAGACCTTCCTGTTGAAGCTCCTGTCGATAGAGGGAGGTAAACTGTGGATGGTCCACGATGGTGAGCATTTCGTGGGCACCGGAGCTTCCCGGCGGAGTCATCCGTCGGAGGCCACGACCCATTGTCTGCTCCGGCAGGATATTGGCCTTCGAGCTGTATGGCCTCAAGGGAACGATAGTGGTTACGTTCCTGACGTCCCACCCCTCACGGAGCATAAGAACCGATACGATACAGCGGTAGGGACTTGAGTTCTGGTCAAGCTCACGGCTCAGTTTGCGGAGCTCGTTCAGGTCATCATCACTGATGTCCTTCTCCGATTCCTCGAAGACGTAGTATGCACTGTCGCCACGACCCTTCTTCTTCAGCTTGCCCTTGAGGTTCGTGTGAAGGTTGATGGTCCGTCCGTTAAGCTCGTCAAACGTCGGGTCGATGTTGAGCCTCTCGGCGATCTGGTCGGCCTCGGTCGTGTCGGAGCACATCACGAAAAGCAACGGCTTCTTGCCGCTGTTCTCCCATTCCTCTTTGCTCTTCTGCCACCGTCCGTATCCGAGACGCAAATGCGTATCGAAACGGTAGGCTGCATTGTCTGACGCCCCCTCCTTCAAAGCCTGACTGGTCCGTCCGATGATTGGAGTCTTCACGATGCCGGAATCAACCGCTTCTCCCAACGGCGTGTCACAGATGATGTGCTTGAAGAGTTGTCCCTTGTTGTCCTTCGGCGTTGCACTCAGGTCTATCTGCGCGAAGATGCCGCTACCCCCGGACCGTTCGATAGAGTCGTGCAAATAGGCGATAGCCTCACTCCAGGCGGAACCCGGGTCCCAGACGTGGTGGGCTTCGTCGTTCAGAACCATGATGGCTTTCTTACTGCCGATACGCTCCCGAAGTTCCGCACCGGAGTCAAAAACCTTGGCCTTCTGAACTGTAGGTCCAACGAAGGAATGGAACTCCGCCTGCTTCTTACCCTTCTTCTTGCTATTGTCGTAGAGGCGGTGAATGTTGGTCAGGTAGATCGTCCCGCCGATGCTGTCCGGTGCGGCTCCTTCCTGTAGCACGACACTCATGTTCCAGTCACCCCGCCACTCCGGCGGAATGAGCGGGTCGGACTCAAAGATCTTGCCGTCACCAAAGTCTTCCCGAAGACGTTCGTACACGGTGAGGTTCGGAGCAATGATGACGAAGTGCTTGGCGGCATTGGAGTAGGACTCTCGGAGGTTGTGGAAGTAGCTCCAGACAACCGCCAGGCTCATGATCTTGGTTTTACCCGCACCGGTGGCGATCTTCTCGGCATACCGTGGCCACAGATCCTCATCAGGGGCAATCCCGTAGGCTGCTTCCTTCTGCTGCTCGGTGCCGAACTTATCGTAGAGTCCGCTCAAGGTCGGACTGTTGTGAATTTCAGCGAGGTAGACGAGGGTCTCAACGGCTTCCCGCTGGCAGAAGTAGTACCGGAACTCGTACTCCTCACCGGTGGGAGTTGTTTGCCGGTGAGCACGTTGAAACCAGTATCCGAAAAGCTGGCGGGTCGTATCGCTGGCACCGGGATAGTGGTTCTCCCGCCACTCGCTCACTTCCCGACGCAGACTCTGAACGATGGAGATAGAGGACCTTCGACGACCAGTCCGTATTTCAGACTTTCCTACCTGCTTCTTCGCAGCGACTCGATGAGAGTTGGGCTCTTCCCACGGTTCATAGAGGGGCTCGATGGCTCCAAGATTGATCCCGGCATTCGTTGATTCCGCCACTTCTCAACCCCTCATACGGTGACGTCGACCGTGATACTGGTATCACATCCAAAGGTGTCTACGACTTTGACGCAAATGGTGTAGGTGCCCGGCTTGTCATAGCTGTGTTCGGCTTTACTGACTGTGCTAAGAGATCGGTCCTTCCGGGTCCGGTAGTCCTGCCAGTGGTGGTTGAAGGGACGGCTCGGGTCCCAGTCGAAATCGACAGCCCAGAAGTCTATGAAGTCGAACCCACTCTTCACGGCCCGCTCCTTGATAGCTTCCAGCTCCTTGGTCGGAACTTCGGCAAGAGACGGCATGAAGTTGGTGAGTTTCACGTCCACGTTTGTTCTGGCGGAACTCTTCTTCACTACTGGTTCCGCTTCCAAAACGGCGACTTCGAGCCACGGCGGCGGGGCGGTACGATTCCGCTCCATGATCTCCCGTGGGATTTGGATAAGTTTCAATCGGACACCGTGCTTCTTCTCCAGGGCATTGACGGTAAGCCGGAGATCCATCTCAAACTCCCAGGAGAGGCAATAGCACTCGATAGCGCCTGCGTGCGACGTGGCTATGGCAACCTGCTCCGCCTCGTCCCGAGTAAAGATAGAGTCGATCTGGTCGACGTGGCAGAGGGCGGTACCTTTGCGTCCGTGGATAAGCGGAGATGGGCGATTCTTGGGGCCGAGGATTTCCGCACGAAAGAACTCCAGTACGACCTTCCGGTGCTCTTCGTCCGCTCCCTCCAGGTACTCCGCCTGCCACCACTGTCGTTCGTAACGGCCCAGGTTGTATACGTCGAAGGCACGGTAGGGCTTTTGCTGGTCCGCCAGTTCCCGCTGTACATCGATCATGCGTTTGCGGGATGTGTGTATGGCATATCTGCCGAGATCTGCCATGATCCAGCGGCGGCCAAGTTTCTCAGCGACAGCACCGGTAGTTCCGCTCCCACAAAAGAAGTCGGCGACTAGGTCACCTTCGTTGCTACTCGTACAAAAAACCCTTTCGAGCAGGGCCTCTGGTTTCTGGGTGGCATACCCAACCCGTTCACTGGACGTTGGACTGATCCTGTTTACGTCATCCCAAAGGTCCGTTACCGGAGTGCCTTTAGCATCCTTGAGGTATCGCTTCCGACTCAGAGATTTGCCGGTGCTTGAGAGGATGATCTCACCTTGTTCGTACAACCTCTGCATCGTGTCTCTAGAGTAGCGCCAGTAGCCCGATACACCGAGAAACTCATAGTAGGGGTTACCCTTGGCAGCGCCACCAGGTCCGTCCACCGGCATCAGGCGGTAACGTTCTCCAGATTCTGGGTCCTCGTATTTATAGTCTCGATCAACAATCTCTTCCGTATAGTCTGTGTACTGAGGATTCCAAGAGGCGGAGTCTCCTTTATGCCAGACCATTATGGACTCGGTGACCGGACCAAAATGAGTGGCTCCTTGACCGGTATCACCGTGTGCATGACTCCGCTTCCAAGTGATCTCATTGACATAACCGGCACTGCCGAAGACCTCGTCAAGGAGGCTCCTCACCAGATAACTAACACCCTTTCCGAGATGCACGTATATCGTCCCGCTATCCGCAAGCAGCTCCCGAGCAAGCAGTAGCCTCTCATGCAGCATCTGGAGGTAGCTGTCCTTTCCTTTGCCCCACATATCTCGGTACGCTACCATTTCTAGGGTCGATTGCTCCTTGCTGAGTTTTTCCTTCCCATCACCTATTGCGACGTCAAGTGTGAAATCGGCCCCTACGTCGAACGGCGGATCGATGTAAATCAGATCGATACTTCCGCGGAACTCCTTGAGGAGGCTGGCCATGACGAGTTTGTTGTCACCCCAAATCAGGCGGTTCCGGAAATCGTCCTTCCGACTCGTCGTATTCTCAAAGTCCAGCAGGAACTCGCCGCCCTTCGAAGCGGCCTCACTCCGAGGCTGATCGATCGTCTCAATTTTCTGCATCGGCATGGAGCTACCGGCCACATCTACCTCTCGGCGGTTGCCGAACTCATCGTACTTGCCTTCCCAGACAAGCTCGGTCTTCATTGTGGAAAGCGGGTGCGGATTATCTGGTCCCCAGGGTTGGGTCGGATTTGATTCAGTCACGGATGCATAACTCCTTTCACTAACTTCCAAGAGTCTCTACTCCGGGAAGGCTATCTGATTCTACCATAACTGTTTGCTCGGTTCGAGATTGATTTCGAAATCTCTCCAGTATACCGACCATGGAACGCACTCATTTCAAACAACTTCCAGCAGGCGGTGTACTCACAAAGTACTCACAGCTACTCACAGAAAGCCGCCCCCTGGGCCTTTCAACGGTCACGGAACCTTACCCTGCCTTTGCATCATTCTTGAACGTCTTGTCCTGGATCTTCACTACGTCATCAAAACTCGCCATCATCACATCCGTGTAGTTGTCCGTCATCACCGGAGAGCTGTGTCCCATGTACGCCTGGATAAGAAAATCAGGAATACCCTTGTTCCGGAGCCTGGTGTTGAACGAGTGGCGAAGACTGTGAAAGACGATATTCCGCTTGGTCCGCTCCGCCTCCGGTATGCCGATCGCTTCCATCCTGTCGTAAAGCGCCCGGTTGACACTGGAATTGTCGAAGTACGGAAGATCCCGGACCGGCGTGTAGAAAACGAAGTCTTCAGGTTCCTGGAACGGTGACTCCTTCATCCATTTCTTGAGCTCCGAGGTGAGCTGCTTGGACACCTTGAGCCGTCGTTTTGACTTCTTCGTCTTTGGATCTTTGAGACCCTCTTTCCTTCCCCAGGAATGGACAACGTTGATCCACCCGTTTTCCACGTACTTCCGCTTCAGGGCGACGACCTCACCAAACCGCATTCCCAGCTCGTACGAGAGTCGGCAGATCCAGTAGTGCCGAGGGTCCTTCCAGACGGAGGGATCGGCGAAGAGCTCGGTTCCTTCTTCTTCCGTTAGCGCTCCTCGACCCTTGGGCTTGGTGGCCAGCTTCTCCACACCCTGACACGGATTGCTGTTGATGTAGCCGTCTTTCACCGCCTGCTTCATGATTGCCCGCAGGCAGATCAGGGCATGGTTGATAGAGGTGGGCGAGAGTGCCTCTGCGCCTTTCTTGTCACTTCTGGGCTTCTCAAGCAACATGTCCTGCCACCGCTCTATGTCCCGACTGGTGATGGTCGAGAGTTTGCGTTTCCCGAAGAAGTCCATGAGGTGGTTGTCGATTATGGCATTCATCCTTGAGGCGTGGCTCTGGCCGATCTTCCTGCCGCGGTTACGGAGGTGCTTCACATACGGCCCGTCCCAGAGGAAGAAGTTCTTGGCGTACGCTTCAAAGCGAATGTCCGCCCGGACCCGTACCTTCCCACCAGCAATCTGTTCGATTGCCCATGCTTCGGCGGCGGACTGGTCCGTCTCTCCGGTGGATTTTCCCGACAGATACTCACCGTCAGGGCTCCGGAACTTGACGTAGAAGACCTTCTTTCCATCCTTGCGAGGGCGAGTGTAGAGGTAGTAGGGCTTCTTCATGATGTAGCAGCTCCTTATTCGAGTGTAGTACACATCAAGGAATCCTCGGGCGGTCCCCACCGGGATTCGATCCCGATCGCCTCAGCTGAAAATTTCCTCTGTCACGCCCCTCGGGAGACGTATGCCCGTTTTACGTGACAATCGGTTCCTTAACAGCCCTGATCTGTCCGAATCCCGCGCGTGCGTAGTTGAGAAGCCGGTAAGTGCACCACTGGCACG